>CAVIXF010000089.1:0-8491 GCA_963646585.1 Candidatus Gastranaerophilales bacterium HUM_1
CGGCTATCCCGTAAGGATTGACGGATCCGTGAAGGGTATGAACCGGCACATCTTTGTGAACAATGTTTTCCAGTCGACGCCTGATGCCTCCGGCAACGGTGACTATCGCTCATTCGCGCTTGTCAACACCTATGCCGACAACAACGGCGGCGCTTATTTCAAAGGAAACAATGTGCTGTCAAGATGTCTCAATAAAGTGACGGCTGCGGATGGATTCTATATGACGACTGCGAATGAAACTTATTTCAATAGCCAGAAGAACCTCAAGATGACCTGGGACGAAACTCTCGGAGTGTTCACCTGGGATTCGGGCGAGACGAAGTCGACGAATATGACTCTCGAGAAGATGAAGGCCGCGCTCCAATCCACTGACATTGACAACAAAGATTCAAATACTTCTTACGACTGGGGGACAGACTTCTACAAGTGGCTCGTCAGCATCGACGCGCTCGACAAGGACGCTCTCGGCAACACGAGACCGGCCGAAGGCTGGCTCGCCGGGTCATATCAACAGGAGAACTGATGCGCGTGGAGATGAGAACGAAATCTGTTTTAAAGACCCTGCTGGTCTCCGTTTCGGCGGCCGTTCTCGCCTGCGCCTGCCAGAAAGCCGCGCAGGCGGATGTCGCGGTGGAGAGCGTAGTCCTCAGCGCCCAGTCGCTTGAACTGACCGCCGGGGAGAGCGCGACCATCACGGCGACGCTGCGCCCTTCGGACGCGACCGACCGGAGCGTCGTCTGGACCTCCACCAAGTCTTCCGTCGCCACGGTGAACGCGGAGGGCAAGGTGACGGCGGTCGCGCAGGGGCACTCGTACATCGTGGCACAGAACCCCGCGTCCGGAGTCAAGGCCTCCTGCCTCGTGACCGTCCGGGATATCCCGGCCTACGGCATCACCGTGACCACGTCCGGCGGCGCTGAGGTCGGCGAAGTCCTCTACGCCTATCCGGGGATGTCGCTCGGGCTTTCTGTGACCTCCGACGACTCAAAGGAGCACAGCTTCAGCTGGGATACCGAGGGCGAGGTCAGCGTCACCGACGGGATTCTGACTGTCGCTCCGGCGGAGTTCGCCCCAACGGAGGGCTATCTTCACTTCTCCGCACGGACGGTGCGCGTAGTAAGCGAGGACGGCTTCTACAAGGAGTTCGATGTCGTCAGCAACATCCTGTCGTCGTTCAGCATAGGCGGCGTGAAATATTCGGCCGGCGACGCGGTTTCTTTCGGTGACGGGAAGAGTGTCCCTCTGTCCCTCCTTTGGGACTGCGGCGAGGATGATCCGGAAGAGATTCCTGCGTCGGCATACACCCCGGCCTCTTCGGACGAGACCCTCGTCTCGTTCGCCGTCGAGGACGGAGTCTGGATGCTGAAGTCCGCCTCCGGCCGCAAGGGCGACACGGAACTTTCGGTGAAGACGGGGGATTACGGGGCCGCGCTCTGCTCGATGAAGGTCGCCATAGACCCTGACCGGGACGGCACGATCGACGACATCCCGTACATAAATTACTGATCATCGGTAATCTGTGGCGGACGTCCACAGTTATCCGGGAACAATGAATGTTTCCTAAAATGAGAAATGTTATGAAACACGACAACAACGACAAAGAATACCGGAGTCCGGAGATTTCCGCCGATTCAATCAGCGTGGACGCGGGCTTCTGCACGAGCCTCAACTCGTCGACGATAGACAACTACAAGTATTATACGGACGACGACTGGGGGAAATGAGACGGTTTTTTGACGAAAAAGGCGCAATGACACGGCTTTTTGACGGGATGGGACGGCTTTTCAGTGGAAAAGGCGCAATGAAAAGGTATTTGGGAGAAAAAGGTGAGATGGCACGGCTTTTCAGAGGCGGAGAGGTGAGGAAACTCCTCCTTTCCGCCGCGTTCGCGCTGCTATTCGCGGTCGCTCTGCCGGCGCAGACGAATGTGATGTCCCACAGGGGCTTCTACACCCGCCCGGGCGTTGACGAGAACACTCTGGAGAGCCTTCGCGGGGCGCAGGAGCTCGGCGTGGACGCTGTCGAGCTGGACGCCCACCTCACGGCGGACGACTCGCTCGTGATTATGCACGGCCCGGCGATCCCAGGGACGGCATATCCCGACATCCAGAAGCTCGACTTCGCCACGGTGCGCTCCTGCGTCCTTCCCAACGGAGGACGCATCCCGACGCTCCGGGAGTACCTTTCGCAGGCCAAGAAGACCGCCGCCCTCAAGCTCTTCCTTGAGCTGAAGGCGCATCCGACCCCGGAGAGGGAGACCGGACTTGCGGAGAAGGTCGTCGCGCTGTGCGACGAGATGAATGTCTATGACCAGATGTGCTTCATCTCGTTCAGCGGACATCTCTGCGACGAAGTCCTCCGCCTGCATCCGGGCGCGGAGGTCATCCCGATAAGCAGCAAGAGACAGTACTCCGTCAGGGAGCTTCAGGACAAGGGCTACGCCGGCGTCTCCTACCACTGGAAGGTGGTCTTCGACGCTCCGTGGCTGCTTGATGACGCGCACAGGGCGGGGCTTCAGACGGTGCTCTGGCCGGTGAACGGCTACGAGACGGCGGACTTCGCGATGAGGCACTCCGTCACTTACGTCTCAACTGACCGTCCGGAGGGGATGAAACATCTGATGGACGCGATCCGGGAGCTGAAGTGGAAGCAGGAGAAGAAGCTCATCTGCTTCGACCTCGACGGGACGCTCACCCAGCACAAGACCCCGCTGACCCCGGAGAACCGTGCGGTGCTCGACACCCTCTCCAGTCGCTACGCCCTCCTTATGGCGGGCGGCGGCAATTGCCGGAGAATCTACAAACAGATGGGCGGCTACGCCATCGACATCCTCGGAAACTACGGGATGGAGCAGAGTGCGGTCGTGGACGGGGAGTTCAAGATTGTCCGCGAGGAGAAATGCCCGGTTGACAGGAAGTTTTTCAACAAGGCCTGCAACGCGCTCCGCAAGGAGTTTGGCTACACCTCCTTCGCCGGAGAGTCGCTTGAGTTCCACGATTCCGGGATGGTGACCTTCTCCCTCCTCGGCACGAAAGCCGACAAGGAGGCGAAGCTTCTCTTCGACCCGGACAAGGTGAAGCGCCGCGAGATGTTCCCGAAGATGCAGCAGATCTTCAGCGACTTCTCGGTCTTCATCGGGGGCACCACCTCGTTCGACATCACTCCGAAGCAGTACAACAAGTTCGACGCGGTGATGCGCTACGCCGCCGAAAGGGGCTACACCATCGACCAGATTCTCTTCGTAGGCGACGACTTCACTGACGGCGGCAACGACAGCCAGATCCGCCTCGGCGGAATGGACTACATCCGCATCGACGACTTCACCCGCCTCCGTGACAAACTTGAGTTCCTGTTTTAGACGGGATGCCGGCAGCGAAAAAGGGCTTGGCTGGAATCACCAGTCAAGCCCTTTTTTATTTACTCCGCCGTCTCCCAGTGGCCGTTCTTCCCGAACAGGGTGTCCTCCGCCTCACTAAGCAGGCCGGCCCTGTAGATGAGGTCGATGCCCGTGAAACGGCTGCGCATAAACGGGATGCAGCGGAAAGTGCTGCGGAGCTTCTCCCGGCTGACCCCGATCATCTCCGGCTCGTAAGGCGCACCCGCGAGACGGAGCCGCTCGCGCACTTCGGAGTACGGCATAATCTGCCTGCGGATCTTCTCCCGCAGCTCCGGCCACTGCGTCCGGACCCTCTCCAGCTGCGCCCGTATGCCGTCCCTGTCGCAGTATTTCGCACGGCTCTCTGTCAGAGCCCTTGCGAGATGACCCGGCTTGCCCTCGAAGATTTTCCGGATTCCGCTCTCCATCTCCTCCCAGCCTGGCCACCGCCCGGCGCAGGCGTCGACGTCAAGAGCCGCAAGGTCTTTCGAGACGAGATACTCCAGACAGGCGGTGGAGACCAGAGTTCCGATGGCGACCTTGAAGCCGTGCGAGACGTGACGGCCGTTGAAGCACAGCCCCTCCATATCCCAGAAGTGGCTGAACTGGTGCTCCGTCCCGGACGCGGGGCGGCTCGACGAAATCGCCTGCATCGCGAATCCGCTCATTATCAGTCCTTTTGCAAGCTTGCCTGTCGCTTCGACATCCCCTTTCGCCACGGCCTCCGGGCAGGCGAGAGCCTCGCGCAGGTCGTTCTGCACCAGCGAGAAGGCGAACGGGTCGAGCGCCTCGACGCCAGCAGCGTCGGCTATGATCCAGTCCGCTCCGGCGGGAATCTTCGCGATGAGGTCGGCATATCCCGATGCGGACATCCCCGCCGGGGCTTTCGCCGCCACGGCCGGGTCGAGCGCCATCCCGAGCGGAGCGGGGCAGTCGAAGGTCTGCTTGTTCCCCTCGAATGTTATTGAAGCCCCGTAGGCGGTGTAGCCGTCCATAGAGGCCGCCGTGCCGACGATGACATAGCGTCTTCCGAGACGCCCGGAGACGAGTTTGGTGATGTCGTTGATGACCCCTCCGCCCACGGCGACCGCGATGACGTCCCTTTCGCGAAGGAAGTTCTCAAGCTGCTCGACATAGGACCATTCGGCGTAAAGATCCGGGTCGGTGAAGATGAAAGGCTCCTCGACCGGAATCCCGGCCGCCTTGAGCCGCTCATTGACGAACTCGCCGGCGACCCTGTAGGTGTTCGTGTCGGCGACGACCACCGCCACCTTGTCCCCCGGGAAGAGCTTCCGGAACATTTCCGGCACTCTCTCCATAGCCCCGGCCCCGAATTCCAGAGCCTTGGTGTCCCTGGCCCTGCGCAGAGCCTCCCCGATTGTGTCCGTCGCCATATTCGTATCCTTTGTTTCCATATCCGTGTTCTTCACCGTATTCTTCGTTGCCATATCTTTTTCCTTCAATGTATTTTTCGTTGCCATATTTTTGTTCTTCACCGTATTCTTCGTTTTCATATCCATATTATTTACAGTCAGTTATATTCATACCCTCGTTCATATTCGGGCTCTCACCCTCCTCCGCCATATACCCGTATCCCCCTATATTGTCGTATCCTTACCCTTCGTTGTCGTATCCTCGTTCTCACATATTTCGCACGAAGCGGCAAAATTAGTGAAAATGTCGGATTTTTATGAGTATATTTGTGGGATATTGCCTTGTCGGGGATTTCTGCGAAGGACAGGAGTCTCGGGCGGGCGCAGGCGGTAATCCTAAAACACATAGGTTCAACGGTATGGACGCTCAGACGCAGAAGAAGTACAATTATTGGCAGTGGCGCACCCTCATCACCCTTATGATCGGCTACGCCCTCTACTATTTCGTCAGGAAACATTTCAGCGTGGTTATGCCCGCGCTTGAGGCGGAACTCGGCATTTCGAAGGTTCAGCTCGGACTTTTTCTCACGCTGAACGGCATAATCTACGGATTCTCCCGCTTCGTGAACGGCTTTCTCGCGGACAGGTTCAGCCGCCGCAAGCTGATGGCCGCCGGGCTCGTGCTCTCCGCCGTCACCAATCTGGCGATATGCTTCAGCCCGTCGATGAACTCGTTCGTGAATGTGCTCGACACCGAGGGGAGGGCGACGATGACCCTCATCTACATAATCGGCTCTCTGTGGGTGCTCAACGGTTATTTCCAGGGGATGGGGGGTGCCGCCGTGTATGAGCCTTATGAGCCACTGGATCAAGCCGTCGGAGCTCGCGACGAAGCAGTCGATCTGGAACGCCTCCCATTCGATCGGGGCGGGGCTGATAAGCGTCATCTGCGGTTTCCTGCTCAAGCATTACGGCTACAGCGCCTGGCAGCTCTGTTTCGCGGTGCCGGCCTCGATAGCCATCGTGGGCGCGGTCGCGCTTTTCTTCACTCTGAAGGACACCCCGTCTTCGGTCGGGCTTCCGGAGATTGAGGATATGGAGAAGGATGACGCGGACTCCGCCGCCGTCCGCACGGAGGGGACTGGAGCGGAGGCTGCCGGTGATGCCGTTCGTGGTGCAGGGGCGGCTTCCGCCTCCGCCGCGAAGGGTGCCGGGGACGGGACTGGCACGGAGGTCTCTGGGGAGGTTTCCGGTGATGCCGTTCGTGGTGCAGGGGCGGCTTCCGAGACGACTCTTTCCGGCAAGGCCTTCAAGGCGTACGTCCACAGGATGGTCTTCGCGAATCCTCTGATCTGGATACTCGCCGTCTCCAATTTCTGCATCTATGTCGTCCGGTTCACGATTCTGGACTGGGGCGCGACTTTCCTCACCCAGTACAAGCATCTCGACATCTCCACTTCCGGGACGGTGGTCGCCGTCTCCGAGCTCGTGGGCGGCATAGCCGGTATGCTCCTCGCCGGCTGGTTCACCGACCGCTTTATGCACAGCAAGGCCCACCGCACCTGCCTGATCTGCACGATAGGCGCGACCCTCAGCTTCTTCCTCTTCTGGAAGACCCCGGAGGGGATGCCGTGGCTCTCGACCGTGTTCATCTGCCTCTCCAGCTTCTTCATCTACGGCCCTCAGGCTCTGCTCGGAGCGGCCGCGTCACAGCAGGCCACGAAGCACGCCTGCGCCACCGCCAACGGCATTCTCGGCATATTCGGCTACGCCAGCACGACCATCTCCGGCGTGACTTTCGGCTACCTCGCCGACCATTTCGGCTGGGATTCGGTCTTCCTCGTCTCCGTGATAATAGGCCTTGTAGGCGCGCTGGTCATAGGCCTGATGTGGAACGCCCCCGCCGACGGCTACGCCAAAGCCGAAGCGATAAAGTCCGAACTCCGGAACGAAGCCTGACCCGGCCGAGTCTCTATACAAGCAGGAAGTTTGAGAACACTGACTTGGTCATATCTTCCGGAATGCCGCATTCCCGTGCGACGGACGGCCAGACGGCGGCGGTTTCAGATACATTGTCAATTATTTCCGATGCGTCCTTGATGTTGTTCGCGGCGGCGCAGGCCAGAAGGTCGGAGCGTCCGATGCCGTCGAACCTGCCGTTGACGGACATCTGGTGCGTGGAAGTCCAGGCCTCCTCCGGATTGTAGGCGTACCCGATGTCATAGGCCGGGGAGAGACTCCATCTTCCCGCCCTGTCCATAAGGAAAGATATGTTCTTCGTGTGGTCGTCCTGGTTGCGCACCACGATGTTGAACACCATCCTGCGGAACATCTCCGCCGCCTGCGCATAAGGCAGCCGCAGCCGTCTCATAACGCCGAAGGCCTGTTCGTAGGAATATGCGTGACGCAGCCGGAAGTCATAGTGGGCGAGGCCGCACAGCGTCTGCATATGAACTTTGTCTCCCTGCTCCCGTTCAAACCTTCTGGTCATAAAGTGCGCCCGTCCGCCCTCCTCGACAAGAAGGCACTCCGTCATATCTATCCCGCACTCCCTCGCCAGCCGGTAAAACGAGTATTCCATTCTCCCGAAGTTCGTCGTCTCCCGGAATCCGGCCTCCGCCGACACTCCGTCGAGTTTTATGAGGTATTGCCCGAATCCTTCCGGAGCCGGAATCTGACCGGAGCGGACTTCCCCCGTGGCTTTGTTGTAGGCTATGATAGCCTTGGCACGCTGCCCTCCCGCTGATGTCCCGAGGCGGAGAATCTCCGCAATCGCGGCCTTCTTCTCCCCTTTGAGATTCGCCGTGAAGTCAGCCTTGTCCGAGAGAGCCTCCCTCGCGACGTCCACGAGAGCCTCTATCTCGAATTTGGCCGAGGGGTCGGACGCCATATCCTCGGCAGGTTCAAACTCCAGCGCCCCCATACACCTCTTGCCGAGAAAGCACAGCGCCTCCAGAGGAGTCCCCGCCGTCCTTCCTGTGAGCGCAAGCCAGCGGTTGAACAGCGCACGTCCATAAGTGTCCGGAAGGGAGTCGGCAAGCAGCCCCGGAAGGCCGTTGAACGTGTCCCAGTTGAGACCTCCGAACGAATAGACTCGGCCCGGCCTGACGGGCATCATAATCGGCGAGGGTTCAAGTCCGAGTCTGGCGAAATCGGGGGCATATTCGAATTCTGCCGCATTGTGGCGGCTGTTCCATCGGAATGTTCCGACTGTCTCCCCATAGAGATTGACTTTTGCGACATCTACCATTCCGTTCCCTCCTCTTTCTTTATCTTTCTGGCATACGCCCGTTGGCGGGTGTGCTTCTTCCGGGAATTGACAAGTTCGTAATATTCGTTCGGACTCATTCCGGCCGGCTCCGCAAGCTCCCGTATGAGGTCGAGCAGGCCGAGCGTCCGGAGAACCCGGATGAACGGGTCGAATGACTTTATCACCCCGGCCTCGATGTTCTTTATCGAGGATAGCGAAACTCCGGAGTCCGACGCGAGCGCAGCCTGCGTGATGTTCTGACGCAGCCTCGTCTCCCGGATCCGTCCCCCGACCCGGGCCTCGATTTCATTGTCGGAAAGAGAATAGATGTCTTCCATAACGGTTGCATATTAAGCTATAGCACGGCAAATATAGGTATAATAATTCAATTTGCAACTATTGTCAATGATGATTGACCCGGCATTCCGCCAAATTACTGAACCTTTTCGATAAGTGAGTGCAGTCCAAATTTATTTGAGACTGCCGAACGGA
>CAVIXF010000090.1:0-8444 GCA_963646585.1 Candidatus Gastranaerophilales bacterium HUM_1
CGGCGGAAGCACGCAGAAATATGTTGTGCCGGTGATGTACAGCGACTTCATCTACGCCTACATCCTGGAGGAGAGCGGGTTCCTCGGCGGGATAGCCATAATCATACTCTATCTCAGCCTCGCGGCCCGGGGGACGGTCATCGTCAGGAACTGTCCGGACATATTCGGGCAGACGGCGGTGGGAGGGCTCATCCTTCTGATTGTCGGACAGGCGTTTATGCACATATTCATAAACGTCGGCCTATTCCCTCTCACCGGACAGACCCTGCCCATAATAAGCCACGGCAGCGGATCATTCCTCTGCTTCAGCATAGCCTTCGGCATAATCCTGTCAATCAGCAAGATGAGCTGGGAGAAGACCGTTCTTGAGGAGCAGGCCGCCGAAGCCGGGGAATGGAGCACGACATCGACATACTCTTCGGATTTTTAGACGACAAAGAATATGGAACACAGAAAGATAAGGGTGCTGATAAGCGGAGGAGGCACGGGAGGGCACATATTCCCGGCCCTTTCGATTGCGGACAAGCTCAGGGAGCTGAATCCGGAGTCGGAGATTCTGTTCGTGGGGGCGGAAGGCAGGATGGAGATGAACAAAGTCCCGGAGGCCGGCTACAGGATTGTCGCGCTGCCCATAGCCGGGCTTCAGAGGAAACTGAGCCTGAGTAACCTCGCGCTTCCGTGGAAGATCTTCCGCAGTCTGAGGATGGCGCGGAGAATCATCCGGGAGTTCAAGCCGGACGTCGCGGTCGGGGTCGGAGGCTACGCGAGCGCCCCCCTGCTATGGACTGCGCAGAGGATGGGAGTCCCCACGCTGATCCAGGAGCAGAACGGATTCGCGGGGCTGACGAACAGGATACTCGGCCGACGCGCCGGATGCATCTGCGTGGCGTACGACGGGATGGAGAAGTTCTTTCCGGCGGACAGGATTGTCAAGACAGGCAACCCGATACGCAGCTCGATGACTCCGGCGACCGCCGAGACGCGCTCGGAGGCCTTCGGGTTCTACAGGCTGCACGCGGACTGCCGGCATCTGCTGATAATCGGCGGAAGCCTCGGCAGCGGCACGCTCAACCGCTCGGTGATGCGCTGGATTTCAGACGGCTGCCCGGGCGGCGGGAATCTGGAGCTTATGTGGCAGTGCGGGCGGTTCTACAGGAAGGAGGTCGAGGCGTTTATGGAGCGTGCGAAAGCGGAGGGGCTCGGAGGAGACTGCCTTGAGAGAATACGTTACAGCGACTTCATCGGGCGGATGGATCTCGCCTACGCGGCCGCAGACGTGGTCGTCTCGCGTTCGGGGGCGAGCTCGGTTTCGGAGCTATGCGCCTGCGGGAAGGCGGCGATATTCGTGCCCTCGCCCAATGTCGCGGAGGATCACCAGACCCACAACGCGATGGCGCTCGTGAACAGGGGCGCGGGGCTGATCGTCCGGGACTGCGACGCCGTGGAGAAACTGATGGAGACGGCCTGCGGGCTGCTCGCCGACCCGGAGAAAATCCGGGAAATCGGGGCGAACGCGCTGAAGATGGCTCTTCCGGACGCGGCCGGGGCCATCGCGGAGAGGATTTACGGACTGATTTCGCAGTGACGGCAGAAAGCCCCGCAGGGACAGCTCCGTCGGAGCCGGGGACGAAAACGACAGACGATTTGACATTGACTATATGAACGGATACAGGAACATATATTTCATCGGGATAGGCGGCATAGGGATGTCGGCCATCGCCCGGTATTTCAAGTTCAAGGGGCTGAACGTCAGCGGCTACGACAGGACTCCGTCGGAACTGACCGGTGAGCTGGCCGCCGAAGGGATGGAGGTGCATTACGAAGACCGTCCCGACCTCGTCCCGAAGGATGTGGAAGGCACGCTCGTAATCTACACGCCCGCCGTTCCGGACGACTTCGGAGAACTCGTCTATGTGCGCGAGAAGGGCTACAGGCTCATCAAGCGCTCCCGCGCCCTCGGCGAGATAGCCCGGGGGCAGCGCTGCCTCGCGGTGGCGGGGACGCACGGGAAGACCACCACAAGCACGATGCTCGCCCACATCTTCACCGACAGCGGCGAGGGCTGCTCGGCGTTTCTCGGAGGCATATCGAAGAACTACGGCACCAACCTGCTCGTCAGCCGCAACCCGGTCATAGTCGCGGAGGCGGACGAGTTCGACCGCTCCTTCCTCCAGCTTTTCCCGGAGATTGCGGTCATCACGGCTATGGACGCTGACCATCTCGACATCTACGGAGACCTCGCCCACGTCCGCGAGGCGTTCCGGGCTTTCGCCGGGCAGGTCAGCGGCACGGTGATAACCAAAATCGGGCTTGACATCACTCCGGAGCACACCAAGGCGCGGATACTGCGCTACTCCTACGACGACCCTCGCGCCGACTTCTATGCGGAGAACCTGCGCAAGGACGGCTGCGGCTATTTCGACTTCGACCTGCGCCATCCCGGCGGAGTCATCCGGGACTGCCGCGTCGGAGTTCCGGGACGGGTGAACGTCGAGAACGCGGTGGCGGCCGCAGCGGTCGCCCTTGTCTACGGCATAGACCCGGAGGCGATACGCAAGGCTCTCGGCTCGTTCTCGGGGGTCAGAAGGCGTTTCGACATACACATCAACCGTCCGGGCTGCGCCTACATCGACGACTACGCCCACCATCCGAACGAGATAAGCGCGGCCATCCGCTCGATCAGGGACATATTCCCGGGCAGGAAGCTCACAGCGGTGTTCCAGCCGCATCTCTACACCCGCACCCGCGACTTCGCCGGCGAGTTCGCGAAGGCTCTCGGAGCGGCGGACAGGCTCATCCTCCTCGACATATACCCGGCACGCGAAGAGCCGATACCGGGCGTGAGCTCGCGGATCATCTTCGACAAGGTGGAGCTTACGGAGAAGGTGCTGCTGAAAAAGGAGGAGCTTATGGACTGTCTGCGGCGGGAGAAGATCGACGTCCTGGTGACGTTCGGCGCGGGGAACATCGACCGTTTCATCCCGCAGATCACGGAGATGCTCGCCTCCCGGCCGGCGGATTCCCCGGCTGAGGGGACAGACAGGAAGGAAAAGGCATAGAGGAGGCAGAAGACCGCCGGTTTGTTGTCCGACGGCTGACCGACGCTTATATTTAACGCATATTCAGCGACTTATGAATACAAGAGTTCTCGACATAATCCGGATTTCGGCTGCGGCGGCGGTCATCGCCGCCGTCACCGCGCTCTATGTCGCCGGCACGCGCAGGCAGTCGGCGGCCGTGTGCGGCGAGGTCAGGGTGACGGTCAGGGACAGCACTCTCAACCGCTTCGTCTCGGAAGACGACGTCAAGAAGCTGCTCGCGGCCAATTTCGGGGACGTCACCGGAGTCCCCGCCGACAGCCTCGACCTCGGAAGAATCGAGACCGTGCTCGAAGGGAAGAGCGTCATACGGAACTGCGAGGCGTATTTCACGCGGGACGGCGCTCTCAACATCGAAGTTACGCAGCGCACCCCGGCGGTCCGTTTCCAGAATCAGGAGAACGGATGGTACGCCGACGCGGACGGGTACATATTCCCGTTGCAGAAAAGCTACACCTCTATGGTTCAGGTGATTGACGGCGACTTCCCCCTTATGGTCGAGCGCGGGTTCAAGGGGAGAATCGAAGACGGGGAGCAGCGGGAATGGCTGATGCAGGCGGTCGCGCTCGCGGAATACATCGACGGCGGGAAGTGGAGGAACAGGTTCTCGCAGATTCACGTGAGCAGGGGCGGCGAGATGACGCTTGTCCCGGAGGACGGGGACGAGGTCTTCATTTTCGGGCAGCCGGCCGGTCTGGAGACGAAGTTCAGGAAGATGGAGAAGTACTACCGGATGATCCGTCCGCTCGGCCGCAGCTACAAGGAGGTCGACCTGAGATTCTCCGGTCAGATCGTGTGCAGATAGCAACAAGGCGCCAATAAAACCGGACACCCTATAACTGAGATACGAAACTTAATAAATATTAATATGGAAGACAGGTATATTGTTGCAATCGACCTCGGCACGTCGAAAATCGCGCTGGCGGTGGCGAACGTGGAGGGAAGCGAGACCCGGCTTGTCTATTACAAGGAGACGCCGTCCGACGGAATGCGGTGCAGCCGCGTGCTCAACGAGGCCAAGGCCGCCGAGACCCTCAAAGTGGCCGTCCGCGATGCCGAGGACCTGCTCGGGATAAAAATCACCGGCGCGGTCGTGGGTATGCCGCGATTCTTCGTGCGCACGGAGGAGAACTCGGCGAGGACCACGGACAGGGATCCGGAAAGTCAGATCACCCGTGAGGAGATCGAGGGGCTGAAATGCTTCGCACGGGACAGCAACCCGGTCGACGACGCGGACACGGAGACGGTCTACGGAGTGGCGGCGCAGTCCTTCTCCACCGACGAGGATTTCCAGCTCATCGAAGACGACATCGTGGGTATGTCCGGAAAGGTTCTGGAGGGCAACTTCAAGATATTCATAGGCAACCGGTCGCAGCTCAGCCGAATCGACAGGGTTCTGAAGGCGGCGGGGCTCGTCGCCCTTCGGAAATATTTCGTCCCCCAGCTGACCGCCGACACTGTGCTCTACCCGACGGAGAAGGACAACGGGGCGGCGCTCATCGACTTCGGAGGCGGATGCACCTCCGTATCAATATATTATAAGAACGTATTGAGATTCTACTCGTCGATTCCGTTCGGAGGCGGCAACATCACCGGCGACATCCACGTCAAGGGCAACATCCCCGTGAAACTCGCGGAGAACATAAAGCTCGCGTACGGGGCCTGTATGCCGGACAGCCTCCAGAACCTCAGCGAGAAGCAGCTGCTCATAAAGAACGAGGAGGGGGACGCGGACAAGAGACTGTCCGTGAGGCTCCTCTCCGAAATCATCACGGCGCGGGAGGAGGAGATTCTCCGTGCGATAATCTACGAAATCGGGCGCAGCAAGTTCGCCGACAAGCTCCAGAGCGGCATTGTCATCACGGGCGGAGGAGCGCAGATGACCAATCTCGGCAACTTCATCAATGAACTTACGGGATTCACCGTCCGCATAGGAAGGCCGAGGCTGGTCGGCATAATCAACGGATGCACCGGCACGGGCAGTCCTGCGGCCACGGCGGCCATAGGGCTCGTGACGGCGGGCGTCGGGGAGGAGAACCTCAACTGCGCCTTCCGGAAAGACAGCTACGAGGCGGCGGAGGCCGGCGGAGGGAAGCCGGCGGATCCTCAGCAGCCGACGGAAGAGGAGCACGCCACGGGCACGCTCCCCGGGATGGGCTCCGAAGAAGAGACGCAGCCGGGCAGGACTGACGGCGGGAAGAAGGAGGGCAGGCAGGGAAAGCCGACGAGAAACTACGCCTGGCTGGGGAAGGTCAGCAGCAAGGTGGGCAACCTGTTCACGGACCTCATCGACGGCGGGCTGAACGGACTTGACGACAAAACTGAAGACAAGGAGGAATAGCTATGGCAGACAACGATTTCATTGACGGCGGCCTGGACGTGGTGCCGAGCGACTGGAAACCGCGCACTTCCACGATCAAGGTCATAGGCGTGGGCGGAGGCGGCTGCAACGCCGTCGACTATATGTACAGGCAGAACATAGAGGGTTGCATCTTTATGGTCTGCAACACGGACTCGCAGGCTCTTGGCGACTGCGCCGTCCCGATCAAAATCCAGCTCGGCGAAGGCCTCGGAGCGGGCACAGACCCCATCGCGGGCAGGAACGCGGCTCTGGAGTCCTACAAGGAGATTGAAGAAAAGGTCTTCTCCGGACAGACGGATATGCTCTTCATAACCGCCGGGATGGGCGGAGGAACAGGCACGGGCGCGGCCCCGGTGATCGCCTCGATGGCGAAGAAGCTCGGCGTGCTCACCGTGGGGGTGGTCACAATTCCGTTCCGCTACGACGGCAGCGAGGCTATGACCAAGGCTCTTGACGGAATTATGGAGATGGAGAAGAACGTCGACAGCCTGCTGATCATCGACAACGAGAAGCTCTACGACAACTACGCCAAGATGCACATCCAGGACGCGTTCCCGAAGACCGACGAGGTGCTCTGCACCGCCGTCAAGGGCATAATCGAGATCATCAAGAAGAAAGGCCACATCAACGTGGACTTCCGCGACGTGAAGAAGATGATGACCAACAGCGGGATGGCCCTGATGGGCAGCGGCTCGGGCACGGGTGAGAACCGTCTCCGGGACGCGGTGCGGGAGGCGTTCGAGTCGCCGCTGCTCAACGACCACGACCTCAAGACGGCGAAGAACGTTCTGCTGAACATCACCATAGGCCACAACGACCAGTCGCCGGTGATGGAGGAGTTCAAGAACATAGACAGTCTCATCACGGAGTACATAGGCACGGCGAACCGTTTCAAGAAGGGCATAGTCTACGACTGGTCAGAGGATTTCGGCGACCGCATCAACATCACCGCCATCGCGACGGGGTTCAAGATGGACTGGACGAGCCTCTCCGGCGACAACGGCAATCTGATCATCGTGGAGCCGGACTTTGAATATGTCCCGGAGCAGACGGAGGCCAAGGCGGTTCTCGACCGCAGCGTGAAGGTGGGGTTCTCCGGCGTGGAGCCGCGCAGGACGGAGGATTTCTGCAAGGGGCCGAAGCCGGCGCTGCTGGTGGACGACGAACGCCAGGACCGCAGCGAACTCGAAAACGTCCCGGCCTTCGACAGGAGGCTGCGCCCGGGCGACGGCAAGGCGGAGTGAGGCTTCCCCGAAGATTTTTCATAGTAGTTCTGAAGCCGTTTCATATAATTTTTGACACAAGACGGCTTCTTGTTATTTTTGCAGGAAATATATTTTCAGGATACGCAAGTTTCGCAAGCGCGAAACTTGGCAAGGGCTTCTGCCCGTCGGCCGTAAGGCCGTGAAATCCCCCTGACAGGGGGTGCAGGGGGTTGAGACGAATAAAAAGTGCGTGGGCAGGAAAAGGTGGAGATGAGAATTGAAGACACGAAAACTCAATAAATTGGGATACACACGAAACTTAAGTAGGATATGGAAAGAAAGACAAGAGTAAGGTTCGCGCCGTCACCGACAGGCCCGCTTCATATGGGAGGAGTCCGGACGGCGCTTTATAACTATCTGTACGCCAAGCAGCACGGCGGAGATTTCATAATCAGGATCGAGGACACTGACTCGCAGAGGTTCGTCCCGGGGGCGGAGGCCTACATAATCGAAGCCCTTTCCTGGTGCGGCATCATCCCGGACGAGGGGGTTGACGAGAACGGCAGGGTGGTCGAGACGGCTTCCGAGAAGCATCCGCACGCCCCGTACAGACAGAGCCAGAGGCGCGGAATCTATCGGAAATATGCCGAGGAACTCGTCGAGAAGGGCTTCGCCTACTACGCATTCGACACTTCCGAGGAGCTTTCAAAAATCCGCAGCGAGATGGAGGCCCGCAAGGAGACCTTCATCTACAACCATTCAATGCGCCTGTCCCTGCGCAACTCCCTGAGCCTTCCGGCAGAGGAGGTCGCGAGGCTGCTTGAGGAGCGGACCGACTGGACCATCCGCTTCAAGATGCCGGAGGACAGGGTCATCAAGATGGACGACCTCATCCGGGGGCACGTGGAGGTCAACTCCGGCACGCTCGACGACAAGGTGCTCTGGAAGAGGGCGGACGAGCTTCCGACCTACCACCTCGCGAACATCGTAGATGACCACCTGATGGAAATCACCGAGGTCATCCGGGGCGAGGAGTGGCTGCCGTCGCTCCCGCTGCACTACCTGCTCTACGAAGCGTTCGGATGGCAGGACACGATGCCGCGCTTCGCCCATCTCTCGCTGCTTCTCAAACCGGACGGCAAGGGCAAGCTCAGCAAGAGGGACGGCGACAGGCTCGGCTTCCCGGTGTTCCCGCTCCGATGGGTGAACGCGGAGGGAGAGGTCTCACGCGGCTACCGCGAGGACGGCTATTTCCCTGAGGCTTTCGTGAATATGCTGGCGATGCTCGGCTGGAATCCGGGCGACGACCGCGAGCTTTTCACGATGCCGGAACTGATCGAGGCGTTCTCGCTCGAAAGGGTGGTGATGCACGGGGCGAAGTTCAATCCGGAGAAGGCGAAATGGTACAACAGGGAATATCTCCGCAGAAAGTCCGACCACGAGCTGACGAAACTCTTCAAGCAGCAGGTGCTCTCTCAGCACGGCATCACAGCCCAGTGCGCGAAATGCGCCGAGAAGCACGGGGTCGAGTACCGCAGCGAGCCTGACTTCGAGGGGAAGTGGTTTCCGAAGGAATATGTCCAGAAAGTCGTGGGACTCATCAAGGAGCGGGCGACGTTCATCGCGGACTTTTGGGACATCGCATCCTATCTTTTCGTCGCTCCGACGGAATATGCCGAGAAGGATGTCGCGAAGTTCTGGAAAAGCGAGAACGTGGAGCTGATGCTCAAGGTGGCGGAGTTCATCAAGGACTTCGCGGCGCGGGCGGAAGCGGACAAG
>CAVIXF010000091.1:0-8388 GCA_963646585.1 Candidatus Gastranaerophilales bacterium HUM_1
GCCAAGCTTGCTTGAGCTATGCCGAACGGAGAAAAGTGGCGTATGAAATACGAAAATTTTTCTAAATTCGCGCCCCGGTTAGTAAACGGTGCGCGGTTATGGTGACGGCAGATGTGACCGGGGAGTCAGGGATGTCCCCGAAAACTTGGGCGGCCTTGGTGGGGCTGACGCTTTCTTCTTTCATTTTCAACACCTCGGAATTCATCCCGATAGCGCTTCTGACGGACATCGGGAGGGATTTCGGGCTGACTGAGGCGAAGGCCGGAATGCTGATTTCGGTCTATGCCTGGGTCGTGATGGCACTTTCGCTTCCCCTTATGCTGATGACTTCCCGAATGGAGATGCGCAGACTGCTGCTCGGGGTCGTCGCGGTGTTCACCTCGTTCCAGATTCTGTCCTACTGTTCTACATCTTTCGGGATGCTGATGGCCTCCAGAATCGGCGTGGCCTGCGCCCATTCGATTTTTTGGTCCATCATTTCAATCGTGGCTGTCAGAATCGTCCCCGACAACCACAGGGCGCTGGCTCTGAGTATGATAGTGACAGGTTCGTCAGTGGCGATGATTCTCGGGCTTCCGCTCGGGCGCGTCATCGGATTGAATCTCGGCTGGAGGCTGACCTTTCTCTGTATAGGGGCGGTCTCCCTGTTCATCCTCCTCTACCTCACCGCACTGCTTCCCAAGGTCCCGAGCGGCGGCGGAATGACCGTCCGCGACCTGCCCGAGATGATGGGGAACAGGGCGCTTGTGGGAATATTCGCGACTACGGCGGCTTTCGCCACGGGGTACTATACGGTTTACAGCTACATCGAGCCGTTCCTGCTGCAGGTGGTGAAGATGAGCGAGAGCGGAGTCACGGTGACGCTGATGATTTTCGGAGGGGCCGGCATCGTCGGGAGTCTGCTGTTCTCTAAATTCTACCCGGCGCTCCGCTCCCGTTTCATAGACATCGCCCTTGCGGTGCTGATTGCGGGAGTGTTCGCGCTCCGGCCGCTTTCGTTCAGCGCTTCGGCGGTCATTGCGCTCTGCATCCTGCTGGGGATGTCGGCCACGGCGTTCAACGTGTCGATGCAGTCGGAGATCATCTCCGGCACGTCACCCGCACAGACATCGGTGGCGATGTCAATCTTCTCCGGGATATTCAACTTCGGAATCGGGACCGGAGCGCTGGTCGGAGGCGCGGTCTGCACCCATCTGTCAATCTCGCTCGTCGGAGCCGTCGGAGGGCTTATCGTGCTTACAGCGCTGATTTATTGGCGGTTCGCGCCGAGAAACAGGCCCACACGGCCCAGACTGCGGTGATGGTGAGGGACATCGGGACTCCGACCGTGAGCAGTTCGTTCAGGAAGACCCGGATTCCCCCGACCTCGTTCAAAGCGGTGAAGAACGGAAAGCTCCATCTGAGTTCGCCGTTGATGACGTGATCGACGATGAGCATCACCGTGCCTCCCCAGAGCATCTTTTCAAGCGCCGGAACATTGCGTTTGAGTGCGTTCGACCGCTCCGAGGCGATTGAATTCCTGTTGTGACGGCGGTAAATCGTGGTGGCGACCGCCTGCACCATAGGTACTAAAAAACAAGCCATATTATTTCTGTTTTATCTCTTATATTTTTCTGAAATGTTTTCCGGGGCTGGAATTTTCCTGATATGCTTTCCGAGTCCGGACTGTCTTAAGAGGATTTGAACAAGGAGCATAACGCCACAATTCGCCTTTTAAGGCTGTCCGGAGGCCTCCATCTGTTTAATCTCAACCTCGTTTCCCCGGAGCAATATGGTGTTTCCGCTGCCGCAGCGGGGGCAGATTTTCGCGAACTCCACTGTGGGATATTCGTTGCCGCAGTCCCGGCACAGCGTGACGGCCTTCATTACGTTCACCTCCAGGGCGCAGCCCCTCATCAGCTCGTCCTCCTTCGCGACCGCCCATTTCCAGCAGTCCTCAAGGTAGTAGGGGACGACGGTGGAGACCTCTCCTATGTCCATCGTCACCTTGCTGACCCTGCGGCATCCGTTCTCGAGGGCTGTCTTGCGGACTTCGCGTATTATGCTGAAGACTATTCCCAGTTCGTGCATCGTGTCATATCCTCTTGTCGTTCAATGGAAAGAAGCTCCCGGGGCGGCGGATTGTGAAGCCGCCGCCCAGCCGTCATTCTCCCTTTTTGAGAAGAATCTTCACGCCTCTTTTGAGAGCATAAGGCAGCAGCGCCCCGACCTTGTCCTCGGACTTGACCATCCGGCTGCACTCCGGGTGCTCGCGATGCAGATGAATCGCGTCGAACGCGCACTTGGTCGTGCAGATTCCGCAGCCTATGCACCTGTTCGGATCGACCACGGACGCTCCGCAGCCGAGGCATCTTGCGGTCTCCCTGCGGACCTGCTCCTCGGTGAGGGTCAGATGATACTCCTCGAACGGCTTTCTGCCCGAAGCGTCGGCGGCGACCTGACGGGACGAGTTGTCGTAGGATTCGACGAGAATGTCGTCCTTGTTCAGCTCGATGAAGTCGCGGCGGTTGCGCCCTATGGTCAGATGCCCGTGCTGCACATAGCGGTGCAGCGACTCGGCAGCCTCCTTGCCCGTGGCGATGGCGTCGATGGCGAACTTCGGCCCGGTGAGACAGTCTCCTCCTACAAAGATGTCCTCTTCGGCGGTCTGGAGGGTGAGTTTGTCTCCCACAGGGTAGGCCCCCCGGAAGAATTCCACCTTGCTCCCCTTGAAAAGCTCCCCGGACTGGACCGTCTGCCCGATTGCGAAGATGACGGTGTCGGCCTCCAGTTCAAGCGTCTGGGTCTCGTCGAAGGACGGTGCGAACCGTTTCTCTTCATTGAAGACGCTGAGGCATTTCTTGAACCTGATTCCGCGAACCCTGCCAGTCCCTGCCAGACCGTCAGCCCCATTTGCTCCGTCAGCCGTTGCCGCGTTTGCGACCCCGTCCGTGCCAGAAATACCCGTCCCGGCCGCGCCGAGCACCTCCGCCGGACTCCAGCCCGGCATGATGACGACTCCGTCCTCCCGCGCTTCGGCCCTTTCCTCGGCTGAGGCCGGCATTATGTCCTCCGTCTCAAGCGAGAGCATCGTGACCTCGTCCGCCCCGCTGCGTTTGGCGACCCTCGCCGCGTCGATGGCGACATTTCCTCCGCCCACGACGACGACCTTGCCGCTCATCCTCCTTTCTCCGGTGTTCGCCCCGTGCAGGAAGCTGACCGCCGTCTCGACTCCTTCGAGATTCTCGCCCGGGATGCCCGGAAGACGGCCGCCCTGACAGCCTATCGCCACATAGAAGGCCTTGTAGCCCTGTTCGCGGAGCTGAGCGAGAGTGACATCCCTGCCCACCTCGACTCCCGTGCGGATTTCCACTCCGATTTCCTTCATTATGTCAATCTCCGCGTCAATCACGTCCTTCGCCAGCTTGTAGGACGGAATGCCGTAGCGCAGCATTCCTCCCGGCTGCTGATTCTTCTCGAACACGGTCGGGAAATAGCCCATCGTCGCAAGGTAGTAGGCGCAGCTCAGCCCTGAAGGCCCGCCGCCGATTATGGCTATCTTCTCCTTCCAACGTCCCCGGTTGGAGGCGACGACGATTTCCGGAACGAAACGGCGTTCCGCGTTGAGGTCCTGCTCGGCGATGAATTTCTTCACCGCGTCAATCGCCACAGGCTGGTCTATCGTCCCTCTCGTGCAGGCGCTTTCGCAGCGGCGGTTGCAGATGCGGCCGCAGACCGCCGGGAACGGATTCTCCCGTTTGATGAGTTCGAGCGCCTCGGTGTATTTCCCCTCGGCGGCCTTTTTCAGATAGCCCTGAACGGCGATGTGAGCCGGGCAGGCGGTCTTGCACGGCGACGTGCCGGTCGGGTAGCAGTTGATGCGGTTGCGGTCGCGGTAGTCCTCGCTCCACATATCTTTGCCCCATTTCGTGGCATCCGGAAGCACCTGGCGCGGATACTCCTGCTCTCCGTGTTTGGTGCAGAGCTTCTGTCCGAGCTTCACCGCTCCGGCAGGGCAGTATTCCACGCACCTTCCGCAGGCCACGCAGTCGGAGGCGTCCACCTTCGCGACATACGCGCTGCGGGACATATTCGGGGTGTTGAAAAGTTGAGAGGTGCGCAAAGCGTTGCAGATCTTCACGTTGCAGTTGCATATCGCGAAAATCTTCCCCTCTCCGTCGATGTTCGTGATCTGGTGGACATATCCGTTGGCCTCGGCGCGGCGGAGGATCTCCATAGCCTCGTCGTAGGTGACGGAGCGTCCTCGTCCCGTTTCGGCGCAGTAGTCCGCCATATCCCCGACGGCGATGCACCAGTCCTCATAGTCGTCAGCGCAGCCCTCGTCAAGTTTCTTGCGGCCGTAGCGGCAGGAGCAGATGGAGGCTCCGATGTGGCCCTCGTAACGCTTGAGCCAGTAGGAGATGTGCTCGATGTCGATTGACTGGTTCTCCATCGAAATCGCCTTCTCCACCGGAATCACGTGCATTCCGATGCCAGCCCCTCCCGGAGGGACCATAGCCGTGACTTTCTCCAAAGGCAGGAAGGTCATCCTCTCGAAGAACATCGCGAGCTCCGGATGGCGGTCCATCAGGTCCTTGTTCATGTTCGTGTATTCGGCCGAACCGGGGACGAACAGAGGCACCCAATACTCCCTGTCCTTTCGTTCGTATTCCGCTCCAGGCACAGGCCCGTCGTCGGTGTAGCGGTCTCCGTAGTCATATTCGAGCATCCCGAAATAGGCGAGGCTGTCGAGAAGGCTGTCGAACTCCTCGTCCGTCTCCGTGTAATGCTTCTTGTGGTTCCATTCGACCAGCAGGGGATATTTCCTGTGCTCGCGGACGGTCATCGGCTTGTGCGATATGACGTCCAGCAGCAGGTCGAGCGCGGCTTCGCGGGTCTTGGCATCCATCTCGTCCTCGAAGATGCAGGCGAGCCCCCAGTATTCCGGGTCGTCGGTGGTCACTCCGTGAATCTTCGCCGGAAGCCTGTCGGTGACTTTCCTGACGAATTTCAAAAGTTTGGGATTCGGGTTCTTGTCCCCCTTGTGCTTCGGGACAAATCGTGTTGACATTTCTGGCATTGCGGTTATGTTTTATCGGTTTGTGATTATGTTTAGTGTTTTAGTGGTCGGATTATTTCTTCCAGTCTTCGACCTCCCGGACGAGCCAGTCGGCGAACTTCTCCACCCCCTCTCCGGTGCGGGCGCAAATCGGGATGACCTCGGCCTTCGGATTCCGCAGACGGATGTTCCTGATGCAGCGGTCCATATCGAAATCGAAGTATGGCAGGACGTCGATTTTGTTTATGAGAACGAGGTCGCAGACGGAGAACATCAGCGGATATTTCAGCGGCTTGTCGTCACCCTCGGGCACGGAGAGAATCATCGCGTTGCGGCAGCTTCCAGTGTCGAATTCGGCGGGGCAGACCAGATTCCCGACATTTTCGAGAATCGCGAGGTCAATCTCCTCGAGCGGCAGATTGTCAAGCCCCTGGCGCGTCATCTCCGCGTCGAGATGGCACATCCCTCCCGTGTGCAGCTGGATGGACTCTATTCCCGTCGCCTCCTTGATTTTCACCGCGTCCACGTCGCTGTCGATGTCGGCTTCCATCACCGCCGTCCTGAGCCTGTCCTTGATGAGATTGATCGTGCTGATGAGCGTCGTCGTCTTTCCGCTCCCCGGAGATGACATCAGATTCAGAAGAAACACCCCTCTTTTCTTCAGGTCCTCCCGGAGAGTGTCGGCCTCGCGCCCGTTTTCCTCGAACACGCTCTTTTTTATTTCTATGACTTTGACTTCGTCCATAAGAATCATCCGGTTATATGGTTTACGGTTATATGATTTACTGATATATGGCTATATGGATTTGTCCCGGTTATATGCGTTTATTTGCGGTACGCTGTCATTCTTCCATCCATATATATACTTTGTCTGAACGGCGCAGGCGTGCGTCAGCCCCCTTGACCTCGCGGAGAGTGTCCGCGTCCTCGCTGAAATCGATTGGAACAGAGCAATAAACCCCTTTGGAGGCGGACTCCGCAGGCTTCAGGTCCACTCTTATCTCGCGCACGGTCGTCTCCACCACCCCGGTGGTAGGCCCGGTTATGAGTATGCGGTCGCCGACCTTGAGCGTCGCGGACTCGATGAGGATCTCTGCTACGGAAAGTCTTGCGAACCAGTTGGTTATCTTTCCGGAATAGACCTTCTTGCGGGTCGAGCTGCTGCCATAGACTTCGCTCCACTGCCCGAGCCGCGCCCCCTGATAGTAGCCGTCCCAGAAGCCCCTGTTGAAGACCTCCGCAAGCTCCCCCTTGAGCGCGGCGGCGAGTTCGGGGGTGTAAGTCCCGGCGATGACAGCGTCGGCCGCCCGGCGGTAGCAGGACGCCGTCTTCTTGACATATTCCGCACTGCGGGCGCGTCCCTCGATTTTGAACACCGTCACCCCCGCGTCGATTATCCTGTCCATAAACTCTATGGTGCAGAGGTCTTTCGGTGACATTATGTATTTGTTGTCGATGTGCAGCTGATTGCCGGTTTCGAGGTCGGTGACTTCATAGCCCCGGCGGCAGACCTGGTAGCAGGCCCCACGGTTCGCCGAGGCCCCGTAGGCGTGCAGACTGAGGTAGCATTTTCCGGAGATGGCCATACAGAGAGCTCCGTGCGCGAACATCTCTATCTCGACAAGACGGCCCGACGGCCCGCAGATGCGCTCGCGGACTATGGTCGCATATATTTCCTTGACTTGATGGAGATTAAGTTCCCTGGCGAGGACAACTACATCGGCGAACTGCGCGTAGAACCGCAGGGATTCGACATTCGAGATGCTGAGCTGGGTGGAGATGTGCACTTCAATGCCGATCCGGCGGCAGTAGGCTATCGCCGCCATATCGGAGGCTATCACGGCCGAGATTCCGGCGGCCTTCGCCGCGTCGAGGGTCTCACGCATCGGCTGCAGGTCTTCCTGATAGAGGACGATGTTCAGGGTGAGATAGGACTTGACTCCGTTGTCGCGGCAGATGCGGCAGACCTCTGCGAGGTCGTCGGCGGAGAAATTGTTCGCCGAATGCGAGCGCATATTAAGGCTGCCAACTCCGAAATAGACGGAGTCCGCTCCTCCCTGAATGGCCGCGTGCAGACACTCGAAATTGCCCGCCGGCGCCATTATCTCCAATTCGGCGGTTTTCCCGTCCCCCGCGTTCCCCATATTTGTTGATTCCATCTTGTCGTTTTCGATATTTCTCTGAAGGCTACTTGGCCCGGCCGAGCAGCGATTCGGCGTAATTCTTAAGCGCGGCTTTTCCTGCGCCGTCAACCGGAAGACCTGAAGCGAAGCCGAGCGCCTCCTCGTGGTATCTCCGGATTTCGGCTTTCGCGGCCGTGTCTATGCCGAGACTGACATAAATCCCACGGACGGCCTCGATTTTCCGCAGTTTCTCCTCATCGCTTCCGACCGGCAGCGCCATCGCTCCGAGCAGGGCCTCACGCATAGCGGCATCGCCCGCCGCCGTCTCGAACGCCTTTGTCAGCAGCCAGCTTTTCTTGTCGTTCAGGATGTCCCCGCCTATGGCCTTGCCGAAGACGGCCGGATCCCCGAAGGTGTCGAGATAGTCGTCCGCCACCTGAAACGCGAGTCCGAGCGAGTAGGCATATTGCCGGACAAGCTCCTGACTCTCTCTGTCCGCGCCGGCGATCACCGCCCCCATCTCCGCCGCGCCCGCGATGAGGACGGCGGTCTTGAGTCCGATCATCATTATGTAGTCGTTCATCGGCACGGATTCGCGGGTCTCGAACTCCATATCGTACTGCTGCCCCTCGCAGACCTTCGCCGCCGTGTCCGAAAACAGCCGGAGCACCTCCGGGAGTTTGTCTGAGGGAGCTTTGGCGAGCAGACGGTAGCTTTCTATGCACATCGAGTCGCCGGAAAGTATCGCCGTGTTGGCGTTCCATTTCTTCCAGACAGTCGGCACTCCCCGGCGCACGGACGCATTGTCCATTATGTCGTCGTGGATGAGCGTGAAACTGTGAAAAACCTCGATTGCGGCCGCCGGAGCGAGGATGCTCTCGTCAAGACGGTCGTTGAAAAGGGAATATGAGAGAAGACAAAGCCTCGGACGAATCCGTTTCCCCCCGATCTGAATCATATATCTCAGCGGGTCATAAAGTCCCGCCGGCTCTTCCGTAAACCTCAATCCTCCGAAAACCTCTTTCAGAGCCTCCTCAATCTGTCGTTCCGTAATCATCCAACTTAAGTTTCGTATGTCTCTCCAATTTGTTGAGTGGTCGGGTTCTTTACCCTCATCTCCATATTCTTTGTCCCACGCACTTTTTTTTATTAACCCCTCCCGTCCCCTTTACAGGGGAAGTGGTGCTCCATTTGCCCTACCAACACATCCTCCCCTTCGCAAACTGC
>CAVIXF010000092.1:0-8356 GCA_963646585.1 Candidatus Gastranaerophilales bacterium HUM_1
GTCACCGTCCACGGCACCCGGTTCCGTCTTTCTTCGTTTACGGACTCCGACTGCGACGAGGTCGCACTTCTGGACGGCGTCGTCGAGCTGCGCTCCCGCGCGGGCGGGGTCTCCGTCAGGCTCTCTCCGGGCGAAATCGTCCGCTGCGACAGGCGGGACGGCTCGGTGAGAAGGCTGCGCTTCGACGTGAACAGCTATGTCCGGGTGCTGGACTCCGACGGAATCCAGTTCGTAGACGAGACGCTTTCCGGAATCGCGTCCGCCCTGTCCCGCCGCTTCGGCGCGGACATCTCCGTGGACGGGAGCATCGCCGGCGAGCGGTACTGGGCCTCGTTCATAAACGGGGAGAATCTTGAGAAGATACTGGAATCCCTCAATGTCGAGCGGAGTTTCAGGATATGCCACGATAATGATAACAACATAAAACTGATGAAAAGATGAGACTTAAATTTTGGATCGCAGCTCTCGTCCTCTCGTCCGTCGGCTTTCTTTCGAGCGTGCCGGCCACGGCCCAGAACATCTCGATTGAAGCGGAGGACGCGACTGTGGCGAGCGTGATCGCTGAAATCCAGTCGGCCTACGGCCTGTCGTTCGTCATCAAGTCGTCCGGAGTGGATATGGAGCGGAAAGTCTCCCTGTCCCTGAAGGACGCGGACGTCGAGACCGCCGTGGCGGCTGTGTTCGCCGGACAGGCTGTATCCGTCAGCGTCAGCGGGAAGACCGTGACCGTTTCGCAGGCCGCAAAGGCGGCTCAGGCGGACCGGCCCGAAGGGGAGTTCTTCATTCTCAAGGGGACGGTGAAGTCCGCCGACGGGGAGCCGCTCGCGGGGGCTGGCGTCTTCGTCAAGGGACGGCCGGAAGCCGGAGCGGTGACGGACATTGACGGAAGGTTCAGCATCCGCGTGGCGAAGAAGGAGAAGATAAGCGTCTCCTACATAGGATTCGCGGAATTCGAGGCCGTGGTCAGGGATGACGCTCCGATGGAGATCGTCCTCCGTCAGGACGCGGAGTTCCTCGCGGAGACCGTCATAATCGGCTACGGAACGCAGAAGAAGGTGAACCTCACCGGCGCGGTGGCGGTGGTTGACGGGGACGCTCTCCGCAGCCGCAGCGCGTCGTCGGTCGGCGAGCTGCTTCAGGGCGCGATGCCGAACGTCACGATAACCACCTCCGGCCGCGCCGGAAGCGGAACTTCCGTGAACATCAGGGGCGTGACCTCCATCGCGTCCACGACCGGCCCGCTCATCCTCATTGACGGGGTCGAGGGCGACCTCAGGGATGTGAACGCCAACGACATCGAGTCGATCAGCGTGCTGAAGGACGCTTCGGCGTCGGCGGTCTACGGGGCCAGGGCGGGTTTCGGAGTCGTGCTCGTCACCACGAAGAACCCGACGGGCGAGAAGGTGAACGTGTCCTACAACGGAAAGTTCAGCTTCGGAACCTCCACGGTGTCGACCGACTTTGAGACGCGGGGCTACTACAGCGCCTACATCAACGATATGTTCTACCGCACCTACCAGGGCACGCAGTACACGACCTACACAGCCGAAGACTACCACGAGCTCTGGATCCGCCGGAACGACAAGGTCGAAGACCCGTCCCGGCCCTGGGTCGTCGAGAAGGACGGAGTGTACAAGTACTACGGGAACTTCGACTGGTACAACTATATGTTCAACCACACCCGCCCGACCCACGACCACAACCTGAGCGTGTCGGGGAGTATGGGGAAGGTGAACTTCCTCGTTTCCGGCAACTTCTACGACCAGACGGGGACCAAGGCCATATCTCCGGACCATTACACGCACTACACCTTCCGCACTAAAATCGGCGTCAAGATCACGGACTGGCTGGAAATCAGCAACAACACGAACTGGTCGAGCAGAAAGCAGTCCTTCCCGGGCAGTTCGAGCTCGTTCGGCAGCTACTACACCTCCGCCTGGAACCACGCCCTCGCGAGCATAGTCCCGATCAACCCCGACGGCACTCTGGTCTACTATTCCTCCGTCAGCCCGTCCTACGCGGTGAACAACGGGGTCTCCGCCATAGCCCAGTACGGGAAGCACGATATGTCCGACAAGAACACGGAGCTGCGCACCACTTTCGAGGCGGTCATAAGACCGGTGAAACAGTTCGAAATCAGGGCTAACTACTCCTACACCGACCTTATGTACTACGCGTTCAACCGCTTCGTCGACGTCCCGTATTCCCAGATTCCGGGCAAGGTCCTCTATATGTCCGCGATCAACGACGCTGCGCGTGACAGGATTCAGGAGAGCTACAACACGACGAGAAGGAACGTCTTCAACGCCTACGCGACCTGGGCGGACAAGTTCGCCGGCCGTCACGACTTCAAGGCTATGGCCGGAGTCAACTACGAGTACAAGTACTACAAGACCAACTATATGCGCCGCAACGAACTCCTCAGCGACGAAATCTCCGACTTCAACATAGCAGTCGGGGACGACATCTACACGAGGGGCGGCCAGAACGACTACGCGGTGCTCGGATTCTTCTACCGTCTCAACTACGCATACGCCGACCGCTACCTCTTCGAGACCAGCGGACGCTACGACGGCAGCTCCCGCTTCGCCGCAGGACACCGCTTCGGCTTCTTCCCGTCGTTCTCCCTCGGATGGAGAATCAGCGAGGAGCCTTTCTTCAAGAACGCCAAGAACATAGTCAACAACCTGAAGCTCAGGTACTCGTACGGCTCTCTCGGAAACCAGAGCGCGGTGGGCTATTACGACTACATCCAGACGATAAGCACGTCGAGCCAGCTCAGCTACAGCTTCGGCGACGGCACGAAGGCCTACTACGCCGCCGAGTCCTCTCCTAACGCCACCGACATCTCGTGGGAGAAGATTTACACGAACAACCTCGGAGTCGACCTCTCGATGCTGAATGGGCGGCTCAGCTTCTCCGCCGACGGCTACATCCGCGACACGAAGGATATGATTATGCAGAGCCAGGCCCTGCCTTCGACCTACGGCGCGACAGCCCCGAAGAACAACTCCGCCGATTTGCGCACGCTCGGATACGAGTTCACCATCGCCTGGAACGACGGATTCGACCTCGCGGGCGACGAGTTCAGCTACGGGGTGAGCTTCGGCCTCGGCGACAACATCTCCTACGTCACGAAATACGACAACCCGAACAAGACCCTCTCAAGCCCCTACGTCGGGCAGAGGCTCGGGGAGATCTGGGGCTACCGCATAGGCGGGCTCTTCGCGACGAACGCGGACGCGATGGCCTACACGGTGGACCAAAGCGCGGTCAACAATATGATAAACACAGAGATAGTCGACAACGGGCTTCACGCCGGCGACCTCAAGTTCCTCGACCTCGACGGGAACGGGAAGATCGAGCAGACGACCTCGGCCGACGACATAAAGGATATGGTCGTTATCGGGAACTCGCTCCCGAGGTACAACTTCAGCGGCACCGTGAACTTCGCGTGGAAGGGGGTCGACTTCTCCCTGATGCTGCAGGGCATAGGGCGTCAGGATATGTACCCGGACAGCAACGACCTCTCCTTCTGGGGCCCGTACTCCCGCCCGTACACCTCCTTCATCCCGAAGGACTTTATGAGCAAGGTGTGGTCGGAGAGCAACCCGGACGCGTATTTCCCGAGGCCGAGAGGCTATGTCGCCCTGTCCTCCAACCGCGAGCTCGGGGCCGTCAACGACCGTTATCTCCAGAACGTCGGCTACTGCCGCCTGAAGAACCTCACTCTCGGGTACACCCTTCCGAAGAAGTGGCTTGAGAAGATGCGTATGACCAAGTTCCGGATTTTCTTCTCCGGGGAGAACCTCGCAACGGTCACGGCCCTGAAGAGCCGCTACATCGACCCGGAGCAGGCTTCGTCGTCCCTTTCGTGGAACAACGCGAGGGGTTCCGGACTGACCTATCCGTATGCGCGGACGTTCACTTTCGGAATCGACGTGACATTTTAATTCTGGAGGACGGATCTTATGAAAAGAATGATTGTGAAGATATTCGTGCCGGCCGTTCTCGCCGCATTGTCCCTTGGCTCCTGCAGCCTTCTGGACCTCACTCCGAAGGCGGCCGTGAGCGCGAAGACATATTTCAAGAACGAGTCCGAGCTGGAGCTGTACGCCAACCGCTTCTACAGCGACATATTCCCGGGAGGGACGGGCATATACAAGGAAATCGGCGACAATATGGTCTGGGTCCCGCTCGCGAGCGAGGTCAGTATGACCAGAACCGTTCCGGAGACCGGAGGCGGATGGTCGTTCGAGGCCCTGAGGCACATCAACTTCCTTCTTGAGAACATCGGCAACTGCGAGGACGCGGCGGCCGTGAGGAAATACACCGGAGTCGCCAAGTTCTTCCGGGCGCATTACTATTTCAATATGGTGAAACGCTTCGGCGACGTCCCGTGGATCGACCACGTCCCCGGGACTGACGACGAGGCCCTCTACAAGGAGAGGGACTCCAGGGACGTCGTGACTGAGCACATCCTTGAAGACATCGACGCGGCGATAGAGCTTTTCAAGAAGGAGAACAACGGCAAGGAGCTGTACCGCGTGACCTGGTGGTCGGCGATGGCCCTGAAGAGCCGCATCTGCCTTTTCGAGGGCACTTTCCGCAAATACCACGGCCTGAACGACGCCGACAGGTGGCTGAAGCTCTGCGCCGAGTCCTCCGCCGCCCTCATCAACGCCACCCGGGGCTACGGGCTGTACACCTCCGGGGCGCAGCCTTACAGGGACCTCTTCATCTCGGACGACGCTAAATCGGCGGAGGTCATTCTCGCGAGGGACTACGACAAGAACGCGCTCCTCTCGAACAGCGCGGCCTACACCTTCAACTCTCCTGGACAAGGGCGCTGCGGATTCACAAAGAAGTTCGTCGACAGCTATCTGATGGCGGACGGGACGAGGTTCACCGACCGCGCCGGCTACGACAGGCTGGAGTTCACCGAGGAGGTTTCCGGACGCGACCCGCGCCTCGCGCAGACCATAAGGACGACCCGGGGGCTGGACTTCACGAACTGCATAACCGGCTATCAGCCGAACAAGTACATCACTGACGCCAACCTCTCCTCAAGCGGCGTGTCCTACAACGACCTGCCTCTCTTCAGGATGGCGGAGGTCTATCTGAACTACGCCGAGGCGAAGGCCGAACTCGGGGAGATCAACCAGAACGACCTTGACATATCCCTGAACAAAGTCCGGGCGAGGGCGAAGATGCCGGATCTGAAGCTCGAAGACGCGAACAGAAACCCCGACCCTTACCTCTGTTCTCCGGAAACGGGCTACTCGAACGTCTCCGGCGCGAACAAGGGGGTCATTCTCGAAATCCGCCGCGAGCGGACGATAGAGCTCGTGCTTGAGAGCCAGAACCGCTACTGGGACCTTATGCGCTGGAAGGAGGGGGCCTGCATCGGCCAGAAGATAGAGGGGATATATGTCCCCGAGGACAAGATCGGCAAGGCCTACGATGTGAACGGCGACGGAAAGGCGGACATCTGCGTCTACAAGGGCGAGAAGCCGACCGTCGAGGGGAACGTGATATGGTTCGACATCAGCTCCGACTACAGGCTCTCCGACGGCGACTCCGGGAAGATCGTATTCTTCTCCGACCTCGTGCGCGAGTGGAACGAGGAGCGGGACTATTTCTACCCGATTCCGAAGGAGGACATCGTGCTCACCGGGGGCAAGGTCTCCCAGAATCCGGGATGGTAGCCGGAGCGTCCTGTTCTGGAACGGGAAATATGATTCTCAACAAAATAATGAAAGTATATGGAATTGATTCATAAGATGGCGGGATATGCCGCAGCGGCCGCACTCACGGTCCTGCTCGCGCTTTCCTGCAGATACGACCCTCTCGACTCCTATTCGAGGATACCGCCGGACAGGACGGAGGAGGAGAGCGACGACAAGGGAGGGATGAACGGAGCGTTCGAGTCCGGTTTCGGAACGTCGGACTCCCCGTACATAATCTCCACCGCCGCGCACATCGCCAACATATCCAGGGCTCTTACGCCCGGGGAGAAGGTCTATTTCAAGCTCTCCGCCGACATAGATATGAAGAACACGGTCTGGACTCCGCTCAACAGCGCGAACCCCTTCAACCTCTTCATCGACTTTGACGGCGACGGCCACATAATCAGGAACTTCAGCTGCAATGGGCAGAGCTATTCGAGCTTCTTCGGAGTCCTCTGCGGGGAGTGCCGCAACGTGGGCTTCGTCGACGCGTCCGTTTCCGGGAGCAACGCCACCGGAGCCGTATCTGGCTACCTCGGAATCGCCTCGCCTTCCGGGCCGGACTTCATCGGCGCGATAAGAAACTGCTACGTGAGCGGCTCGGTGAGCGGGAATCCGGCCGGCGGGCTGGTCGGGAAAGTCGGGAAGTCCTACTCGCCGTCCGACTGCGAGATTGAGGGCTGCTATTCCTCCGCCGCCGTGACCTCGACAGGCAACTGCGGCGGTATCGCGGGAGAAATCTACACGGGCGGAGTCGTGTCGGGATGCTATGCGACCGGCTCGGTGTCCGGCGGCGGATATGCCGGCGGCGTCGCGGCCACCCTCTCCGACGGGGCGTCGCTCAGGAGCGTCGTGGCCTGGAACAGATCGATTTCCGGCGCGGACGGCAAGACCGGTTTCATCTGCGGGAGCGGGACGGACTGCGAAGACGCGTACAGCTGGCTCGGCACGGTCACGACCCTCTCCAACACGGATGGGAAGAAGGCGGAGCAGCTCCGCGAGATCGTCGCCGGCTGGGGAAGCCCCTGGGCGGGTAACGGCTCCGAGGCGAACGGCTACCCTGCGCCCGACTGGCTTCTGGCAAGGGAGGACATCGCCGACATCTGCGGACAGACCGCATCGGACAGCCCAGAACTGGAGCCGGAGAAGCCCGACGGGAAGATAGAGCCGGAGGAGATAAGCGAAGGCTCGGGAACGGAGACCGATCCGTACCTCATCGGCACGGCGGGACAGCTGTTCTCCCTCGGATCGGTGCTGAAAGAAGAGGAGACGGTCTATGTCAAACTTACCTCGGACATAGACCTGAAGAAGCAGAACTGGACTCCGCTGAACAACTCCGGGGCGTTCAAGAAGAGAATCGACTTCGACGGCTGCGGCCACACCATAAGCAATCTCGCCTCGAAGAATGTCCGCTACGCCGGCTTCTTCGGAGTGCTGTACGGAGAGTGCAGGAACGTGAAGTTCACTGACGCGGAGATTGTCACCGACGCGACCTCGTCCGGCGGCGTACTCGGCGGCTACATAGGCACCACGGGGCTGCCCGGCAGGGTGTCCGGAGTGGAGGCGTACGGGACGGTGACCAACACGGCCGCCCAGAATCCGCTCGGAGGACTCGCCGGCAACGCCCGAGAGGCGACGATAGAGAACTGCACGGTGGACGTGACCCTCACCAACTCCGTGAACAAGGCCACCGGAGGAATAGTCGGCTATGTCAGCGGAGCGGCCGAGATACGAAGCTGCGCCTTTCTGTCATCCATCAGCGGATGCGACGTCACTGGAGGGATAGTCGGCTGCGTCTCCGTCGGCAGCGGGGTCTCCGTGGCCGTTGAGGACTGCCTCTTCTCCGGGGAGATTGAAGCGAAACAGCATTGCGGCGGCATCGCCGGAGACATCGGAGTCGGAGTTTCCGTGAAACGCTGCTGCGCCGCCGGCCCTGTCAAAGGCTGGGGGGCCGTGGCGGGCATCGTCGGGAGAGCGGCCGGGAACGGATGGAAGCCGGCCGACGACCACGGCAACTCGATAGAGTCCTGCATCGTCTGGATTGACAACATAACCGCCACCAGGGCCGATGAGAAGGGCGGCGGCAGTTCTGGCGCGGTCGTGGGCTACACGGGGGTCAAGAACACCCTCAAGGGCTGCATACGCAAGCCCGGGATGACTCTCACCGCGAACTACGCCTCCGAACTCTACGACCAGGAGAACGCGGACAGCCAGACCCCTCTCGTGATTCAGACGCCGGACGGCTACACCCAGATATACCCTTACCACGGCAAGGCCGCCGCAGCCGGCACGACGGCTTCGGATGTCGCGAAGTCTCTGAACTGGAGCGAAGACGTCTGGGACCTGTCCGGGGAAGTCCCGGCTCTGAAGAAATGAGCCCGAATCTGTCATCCGAAAACAGTCTTTTACGAACCATAAATCAGTAACATTATGAATATGAATACATTGAAAATAAAGTACGCTCTCCTCGCGCTGGCCCTTCTCGTGGCCGGATGCGGGGGCTGCGTCAAATCGCAGGACAATTCCGCGTTCGTGCCCGAGGACAGCAACCCCGCCGTCTCGAAGGAGGAGACGGCCGGCAAATGGAGCGAGGTCAAGGTTGAGGACGGGCTTGTCTACAGGCTCTT
>CAVIXF010000093.1:0-8251 GCA_963646585.1 Candidatus Gastranaerophilales bacterium HUM_1
CCATTTTCAACCCTTTTTGCTGACTATTTTTCAAACAATTAACTTAACACCCTAAGTAAATAATCACGGCTCTTTCATTTAAAATAGAAACAATGCCATAGCACCCCTTACCCGGTTCATTGTGAATCGGGCATTTCTCTTGTTACTGTATGTCAAGGAGTTATATTTCTGTCGGAATCTGTTTTTTTGTCATTTTGGGCGGAAGAAGCGTAGAAGTTTCGCAAACTTCGCGGAGAATCCTTTGAAAGCCGGGATATAAGTTGTAACTTTGTGCGATTTAGCCGGTCTCCGATGAGACGACACTGATAAGACGACACAGGTGAATCTCCTCGGAGCGGCATACAGACAGACTCTTATGAAGAAAATCCATTACGTCATCGCGGCGATGCTGACTCTCGTGCCGTTCGGCTGCGAGCGGATCGACCCGGACAACGGCGGCAAGACCGACAAGGAAACTCCGGTGAATCCGGACAAAGACCCCGACAATCCGGACAAAGACCCCGACAATCCGGACGACGACCCGGTTCCGACAGAATATGTCTATCATCTCGTGTCGGAGAACTATGAAGACTGGAGCGGAGACTATGTCATCGGCTGCAGGAGCGGCGAGACGAGCATAAAGCTGCTCTGCGGAGTCAGCGACGGCAAGGGGTATGTTGAGGATGAGCTGACTGGCATAGACTTCTCCAAGGGCGTTCCGGCGGAACTCGCCGACCCGTACAAGGCCGTCATAGCGAAGACGACGGGAGGATACACCATCAGTCTCGCCGGAGCAGGCTACCTCGGAAAGAGCGGAGCAAAGAACATCGCAGTCTCGGAGACCGCAGGAACTTCGGAATATTTATGGGACATCAGCTGCGATGCTGACGGCCAGATGACAATGAAGGCCGGAAGCGCAAGCAAGACGCTCCAGTGGAACGCAAGCGCGTCCTGCTTCCGTTTCTACAACCAGAACGGACAGAAGCAGATTACGGTTCTGAAAAGGAACGTATCGGACGGCAAGACCGACGGCGACGACCCCGACCCGGATACGGATCCGGACACTGACCCGGACACCGATCCAGATCCGGAACCGACCCCGACACCCGTTCCGACAAGCGCAAGGTACGGCTGGTTCGAGCTGCCCTCCACCGATTATGCGGAATCCGGCAAGTATCTGATTGACAGGACTGACAACAGCCTGTATTTCGCCCACCATCTCTGCGCCGGCGGAGAAAAGGGTCCGAACGGCAAGACCGCGAGGAACTACACCGTATGTTACAGCGCGGAGCATCACTGTCCTGTCTGGGTGGCCGCCCCGAGACACCAGATGTACGAAACTAAAGGCACGGACAGAACCGACGCCTACGGGAAAGACCCGGACATACCGTACAACATCCAGTACAATTCAGAATCCACCGGAGGAGGATGCAACAAAGGACATATGCTCGGGTCGCGGGAAAGACTCTCGTCGAGAGCCACCAACAAGCAGGTGTTCTACTTCACCAACATAGCTCCGCAATATTCCTCCACTTTCAACAACGGAGGCGGAGCCTGGAACAATCTTGAAGACCATATAGACGGCCTCGTCTGCGCTGACACGCTTTATGAAGTGGTAGGCTGCTATTTCAAGCAGTTCAAGGACGCGTACGGGAATGTCGGCAATCCGGCGACGATCTCCTACGGAGGCCGCTCCGACGTCACCCGCCCGTCGATGTTCTACTATGTCCTGCTCCGCACGAAGAAAGGCAACACTGGCAAGGCGGTTACAAACTGCTCATCCAATGAGCTGCAATGCGTCGCGTTCGTGATGTGCCACGAGATGGAGAAAGGCCACAAGCCGCAGGCGAAAGATATGATGTCAGTCTCGGATCTGGAGAAACTGACGGGATTCACCTACTTCCCGAACGTGCCGAACGCGCCGAAGACGACGTATACGGCGTCCGACTGGCTGTAACGATGGCGGTCATTGAACAGGAAGCCCGGCCGAGACTGTATTTCGGCCGGGCTTTCCGTTTCTGGGGCTTCACTCCCCCGCCCCCGTAACCACGCGCTCGATGCGGCGCGGGACCGAGGTGAGAATCTCGTAGGGAATCGTGCCGAGGATGTCCGCTATGTCGGATATCGTCGGCTTTTCTCCGAATATGGTGACGGTGTCGCCGACATTCGCCGGAACTCCCGTGATGTCGAGCATACACATATCCATACAGATGTTCCCGATGGTCGGGACCATCCTGCCGTTCAGCAGGAACGAGCAGGCCCCCCTTCCGAGATGACGGTCTATCCCGTCCGCATATCCCACGGGGATGGTCGCGATTGTCGTCCCCTCCGGGGCTATATGCCCGTAACGGCCATATCCTATAGTCCCGTCCTCGGGCCTGAGATGCTTGATTTGCAGAATCTTGCACTTGAACGACGCGACCGGGGCGAGTTTCACGCCGGAAAGCGCGCTGATGCCGTAGATTCCGATGCCGAGCCGCACCATATCGAACTGGTACTGCGCGAACCGCTCTATGCCCGCAGAGTTGAGAATGTGCCACATAGGCCTGTATCCCAGCGACTCCGTCAGCGCGGTCGCATTGTCCCTGAACATCCCTATCTGCCCGAGAGTGAATGCGTCGCTCTCCGGGTCCTCGGCCGCCGCGAGATGCGAGAATATCGACTTGACCCTCACCCTGTCCGTCCCGGCGAGGAACTTCTCAAGCTCCGGAAGCTCCGAGCTCATAAATCCGAGGCGGTGCATACCTGTGTCGAGCTTTATGTGCACGGGGTAGTCCTTGATCTCCCGCCGCTCCAGAACCTCGCAGAAGTCCTTGAGGGAACAGAGGTTGGGAATGCTCGGCTCCAGATTGTTGTCTATGATTTCGTTGAAGAAGTCCGTTCCGGCGGTAAGCACCAGAATCGGCTTGTGGATTCCGGCGGCGCGGAGCTCCATCCCCTCGACGGGATATGCCACTGCGAGGTAGTCCGCCCCCTCGTTCTCCATCAGTCGGGCGAACTCGACGGCTCCGTGTCCGTAGGCGTTCGCCTTCACCAGGACGAGCAGCCGTGTCTCCGGACGCAGCAGGCTTCTGAAATATCTGTAGTTGGACTCGCAGGCCGGAAGACTGAGCTCCAGACGCGAGAAATCGTTCTCTCTAAACATAGACAGCTCCATAAAAACAAGCCGAATCTGCGGCGATTTCGAGGGCGGAAAGGCCGTATCCCCTTCCTCCGCCGCTTACGGGGGCTGCAAAATTACCACTTTTTCAGAAAAAATCTGCATCCGCCCGAAAGAATTGCACGGCTTTTGCCATAGACGGCCGGTTTTGGACTGAAAAAAGGATATAAACGAAACTCATATATGACTACAAGTTATCTTTTCCTCGCGGAGGGGTTTGAAATTGCGGAGGCGATGTGCCCCGCAGATATGATGATTCGAGGCGGCGTAGCCCTGAAGACGGTTTCAATCACGGAAGAAAGGCGCGTACGCAGCTCGAAGGGAATCGAAGTGACGGCCGACCTGAACTGGAGCGGCTTCATCAGGGAGCTTGCGTCGCAGGAGATTGACGGGAAAGGGGCTCTGGTGTTCCCGGGCGGGATGCCCGGCTCGACGAATCTCGCCGACAAGAAGGAGCTGATTACTCTGGCGCAGGAGCATTTCTCCAAAGGCGGGGTCACTGCGGCCATCTGCGCCGCGCCGAGCGTGGTTCTCGGGAAGCTGGACGGGCTGAAGGGGCGTAGGATGTGCTGCTACGAAGGCTTCGAGGACGCTCTTGAGGAGGCCGGAGCGAAAACGGTCAAATCGCAGGGCGTGGTGACGGACGGGAATCTCGTCACTTCCCGTGGCGCGGGACACGCGATTGCGTTCGGCCTCGCGATTGTGGCGGCCCTCAAGGGAAGCGCAAAGGCGGAGCAGGTCGCCAAGTCCATAATGCTGTGACGTTGAAACAATACAATAAATATGAATATCTGGATCATAATGATTGCTGTGATGCTGATAAGTTTCGCCATCCAGCAGGTTCTTGAAAGCAAATTCAACAAATACTCGAAAATCCCCAACAGCGGCGGGCTGACCGGTGCGCAGGTGGCGGAGAAGATGCTCGACTGGTACGGCATCCACAATGTGCAGGTGCGCCGCACGAACGGGATGCTCACCGACCATTTCGACCCGAGGACAAGGACAGTGAACCTCAGCGAGGGGGTCTATTCAAGCAACTCGATAGCCGCTGCGGCGGTCGCGGCGCACGAGTGCGGGCACGCGGTGCAGTATGCGCAGCGATATGCTCCCGTGAGACTGCGCAGCGCGCTCGTCCCTGTCGTGAATTTCAGCAATATGACCGTGCAGTGGGTTCTTCTGCTCGGAGTGCTTCTCATAAACATCACGCCAGCACTGCTCTGGGTCGGAATCGCGCTTTTCGCGATGACGACGCTGTTCAGCCTTGTCACGCTCCCCTGCGAAATCAACGCGAGTTCGAGGGCTGTGAGCTGGCTGTCGAACGCGGGCGTCGCTGACGACCGCACGCGGCCTATGGCTGTCGACGCACTCAAGTGGGCGGCCTACACTTATGTGATTGCAGCAATCGGGTCGCTGGCGACATTGCTTTACTACATAGGCATCGCAACCAGACGGAACTGAATAATGGGCGGTCTGACTGCGTTGCAGATTTTGCCGAAATCCTCACAACCCTAAGGTTGCTCCGGTATTCGGCTTCAACCTGCGCCTTGCATCCCATCCCCTTATTCAGTTCCTGCATCCCGGGGGAAATTCGGGGCGGTCTGACTGCGTTGCAGGTCTTGCCGAAATCCTCACAACCCTAAGGTTGCTCCGGTATTCGGCTTCAACCTGCGCCTTGCATCCCATCCCCTTATTCAGTTCCTGCATCCCGGGGGAAATTCGGGGCGGTCTGGCTGCGTTGCAGGTCTTGCCGAAGATGGTGACCAAAAAGTCTTTTGCTCACCATCCTGCGGACTTCCTAACCCCCGCAGACTATCGTCTGCGACCCCTATTAGGGGTATTTCGCGCCTCCGGCGCGGTCCCTACGGGACTGAATGCAATTCAGTACAGCAGGTATTTCGATGCGAGCTGGCGGAAGGCGGCGGTGTCGCCGCGCCAGTAGTCTTTGATGTCGTCGAAGAGGTAGCTGCGGCCGAAAGTCCGGCGGACATAGTCTGTCCCGCAGACCTTGTCCCACGCGCCCGTGGAGGTCGCCGTCTCGAACGGCCTGTGGTCTGGATACAGCCTTGCAACCGCCTGCATAACATAGAACTGCACTTCGGTGAGGGACGCGGCCTCGTAGTCCGTGAAGAAATACTGCACTCCCCTCACCGTCTTCCCGGCCTGCGAACCGGAGAAAGGCCTGTAGACTATTGTCCGGAACGCCACCCCGGGAAGACCGTAGCTGTCAAGCTCCCTTTTCAGAGCCACCGGATCGATCCAGGAGGCGGCGAAGACCTGAAAAGGAAGAGTGTATCCTATCCCGATCTGTATGAAGTTCGCGAGCTCCCCGGCGATTCCGGCGGAGGCGTAGTGCTGCGGAGTGTCGCAGAACGGGATGTTCGGCGACGGAAGCACCCACGGAAGCCCCGTGTCGGAGTAGAGCATATCCCTGCTCCATCCCTCCATCGGCACGACCGTCAGCTTGCAGTACGCAGGCGGCTGATTCCCCTTCTGCCCGCAGTTCATCCCCTCTCCGTTCAGCATAAGCGCGAGCTCCCCCACAGTGAGCCCGTATATGTACGGAATCTTGTACTGCCCGATGAAAGAGTGGTAGCCGTCGCGGACGCACGGGCCCTCCACCTTCAGCCCGCCGAGAGGGTTCGGACGGTCAAGGACGATGACCTCTATCCCCGCCTCCCCGCAGGCCTCCATCACAAGCCCGAGGGTGCTGATGAAAGTGTAGGAGCGCACTCCTACGTCCTGAATGTCATAGACCACCGCGTCAAGCCCCCGGAGCATCTCCGGAGCCGGCTTGCGGGTCGCCCCGTAGAGGGAATGCACCGGCAGTCCCGTGGTGAGGTCGGTCTCCCCCCCGACCTTGTCCCCGGCGTACTTGTCCCCGCGCACCCCGTGCTCCGGGCCGAAGAGGGCGACAAGGTTCACCCCCTCCGCGTTGAAGAGGATGTCGATGGTCGAGTTCAGCTCGCGGTCGACTCCGCTCGGGTTGGTCACCAGCCCGACGCGCTTCCCCTGAAGAACATCGAAGCCGCGCTCCCGGAGCATCTCGATCCCCGGTCTGACCGTCTGCGCCGAAAGTGGAAACGGCGGGAACAGCGCGGGAGAAAACAGCGGAATCAGCGCAAGGAACAGCGTCAGAGCGGTGCGGGTCTTATTTTTTGCCATATTCAGGTTCAATTTTCACAAACATAGTCACGGCGACGGTGGCGAGGCAGCACAGCCCCACCATAACGAAGAACCCCGTGTAGCCGAGGGCCTCCTGAAGGAAGCCGGCGACAAGCCCGGGGAGCATCATACTCAGCGCCATAAAAGCCGTGCAGAGGGAGTAGTGGGAGGTCTTGAACTCGCCCTGCGAGAAATATATCATATAGAGCATATACGCCGTGAATCCGAATCCGTAGCCGAACTGGTCGACGCAGACGCAGGCGCTTATCGCCCAGATTGACGAAGGCTGCGCGGCGCTGAGCCAGATGAACGCGAGGCACGGAAGCGCAAGGGCGAGAGCCATAGGCCATAGGCAGCGTTTCAGCCCCCATCTGGCTACCGCCACGCCCCCCAGTATGCCGCCGACGGTGAGAGCCGCCACGCCCGCCGTCCCGTAGACTAATCCCACCTGCGCGGTGCTGAGTCCGAGTCCGCCGTCCCCCGGCGCGGCGAGCAGGAACGGGTTCATCATCTTCACCAGAAACGCCTCCGGAAGACGGTAGAGGAGCAGGAATACCATCGCGAGCCATATCCCCTTCTTGCCGAAGAAAGTGACGAAAGTCTTTCCGAAGTCCCTCCATATCTCCGAAAACCCCCGTTTCACCGTTGTCTCCTCTGGATGGGGCAGCGCCCGCAGATGCCACAGCGTCAGCAGAGAGAACAGCAGCGAGGTGGTGAGTATGGTCCAGAACCAGGATTTGGGTATGTCGCCGAGACGGGTTTCGAGCACTCCGGCCACAACGACGAGAACCCCCTGCCCGAACACGGACGCGAGGCGGTAGAAGGTGCTGCGGATGCCGACGAAAAGTGACTGCTCCCCGGTGGTGAGTCCGAGCATATAGAATCCGTCGGCCGCGATGTCGTGGGTCGCGCTGGCGAACGCCATAACCCAGAAGATTATGAGAGTCAGAGTGAAGAGCGACACGGAGACAGTCCCGTCCGTCCCCCTCGCCGCCTCAAGAGCAGCGTTCCCGGAAGGGAGGGAGAGGGCGAGGAGTATGAAACACAGGGACATAACCAGCTGCATAGAGATGACCCACCAGCGTTTCGTGCGTATTATGTCGACGAACGGACTCCAGAGCGGCTTGATCACCCAGGGGAGATAGAGAAGGCTCGTGAAAAGAGCCATCCTGCTGTTGGAGACCCCCATCTTGGCGAGCATCACCACGGAGATGACGTTCACGGCGAAATAAGGCAGCCCCTCCGCGACATAGAGCGTCGGGACCCAGAACCAGGGGGATATTCTCCTCCGTCCGGAGGCGTCCGATGGGTTATTCACTTGATTTCCTTTAAGTTTCATTTGAATAGGTTTGTGTCCTGCTTCAGTTCGGGATATGTCGGAATAAAGAAACCATCAAAAAAGATGATGCAGGTTGTTTTTTGAAGGTTTCCATATACCTCACCACTGCTCCTCAATCTCGGTTCCGGGATAGTAGTGCTCCAGAATCTGTCCGCAGCCGTAGCCTCTTACGGACATCACGGCCGCCCCGATCTGGCACAGGCCCACGCCGTGACCCCAGCCCCGACCCCTAAGGATGACGTCGCCGCCCGCGAACTCCGCCGTGAACGCCGAGCTCTTAAGATGCGACGGAGAAAGCAGTCTTCTGATTTCCAGCTCCTTGCCGACTATGAAACCGCCTTCCGAGCCTTTTATGCGAAGTTTCGATATGCGTCCGGACGGGCCTGTCTCAAGGGGGTCGAGCGCCTCCAGCCGGCCTATATGCAGACCGCTCTTCTTCTCGATCAGTGCCGAGAGCTCCTCTACGGAATATTTCTGCGTCCAGCGGTAGAAGTCCTCTGTCTCACGGTCGTAGCTGTTGAAGACCCGCGCAAGAATCCCGGAGTCAGCCCCGGCGCAGAAAGGAGCGACGCGCTCACCCTTCTGGAGGTTCTCCGACGGGAGCGGACCGG
>CAVIXF010000094.1:0-8207 GCA_963646585.1 Candidatus Gastranaerophilales bacterium HUM_1
CCCCAGAAACGACTGCACGACCCTCTTGTACTGGCCCGTGCCCTTGCAGGACGGGCAGGTCTTTATGTCGGCCGCGGACTTCGCGCCCTTGCCGCCGCAGCTCTGGCAGGGCACATATCTCTCTATCGTGATCTCCTTCTCGGTCCCTCTCGAAACCTCTTCGAGGGTCAGCCGTGCGTGGACTCTGATGTCCTTGCCTCTCGACACGCGCTCCTGCTGCCTTCCGCCGCCGAATCCTCCGAACCCTCCGAATCCGCTGAACCCGCCGCCGAATCCTCCTCCGTCGCCGCCGCCGAAGCTTCCGCCGAACGCGCCTCCGAAGAGGTTGTTCAGTATGTCGTTGAGGTCGCCGAACCCGCCGCTGAAGTCAGGCCCCGGATTGTCTCCGAGCCCGGCGTGTCCGAACTGGTCGTATTTCTTTCTCTTCTCCGGGTCGCTCAGCACGGCATAAGCCTCGGCGGCCTCCTTGAACTTCTCCTCGGCCTCCTTGTTCCCCGGGTTCTTGTCCGGATGGTATTTGATCGCGAGCGTCCTGTACGCTTTCTTTATCTCGTCCGCCGTGGCCGTCTTCGCGACGCCCAGCACTTCGTAATAGTCTCTCTTTGTTGCCATACTCAAGTTTCCCAAGTATTCTAAAATCCCCTACAGCATTCCGCCGGTCAGATTCCCACGACCACTTTCGCGAATCTGATGACCTTCCCGTTGAGCTTGTAGCCAGTCTGCACGACATCGAAGACACGGCCTTTCTTGTCCTTGTCCTCCACCGGCACCTGCGCTATGGCCTCGTGCTCGTCAGTGTCGAACAGTTCACCCATAGCCTCGATAGGGGAGAGCCCCTTGCCTTTGAGATATGCCATCAGTTTGTTGTATATCAGTTCCGTGCCCTCCTTGGCGACCGCCGCGTCGTCCGAGTCCGCGAGAGCCTTCATCGCCCTTTCGCAGTCGTCCAGCACGACGAGCAGCCCCTTGATGGTGTCCTCCGCCGCAGTCGCGACCATATCCAGCTTCTCCTGAGACGTCCTGCGCCGGAAGGTGTCGAACTCCGCCATAAGCCGCACGTATGCGTCCTCCGTCTTCGCGAGCTTTTCGCTCGTCGCCGTAAGTTTCGTCTCCAGTTCGGCCGCCGACTTCTTCAGCTCGTCGATTTCTGCGGCGGGTTCAGCCCCCTCCGCGACTTCTTCAACGGCTTCCTCCGCGTTTTTTTCAGCATTTTCAGTCTCCTGTCCGCAGGACTCCCCGGCGATTTTCTCTTCCTTCGTTACGGATTCTTGTTTTTCCGGATTTTCGTGATGTCTCTTGTTCTTGCTCATATCTTCATTCTCCATTTTTCATAATATGTCACAATGTCCGACGCCCTCCGGTTTCTTCCGGACGCACCGAACCCTGTACGGGAAACTCAAAGAGCAAGCCGCGCCGTCAGAGGTGACAATTTGTCAGAAGCGTATGCCGGGGGATTGCATCTGTCAGCGGAAATATTTGTCGACCTCCCTCACGGTCTCCGGCAGCGCGAACACCACCACCCGGTCATATTCCTGAATCTGAGTGCTTCCCACGGCGATCATCGAGTTGTTCCCCCGTATCACGCCGCCGACGATCGCGTTTTTCGGGAATCCGAGGTCCATAAGCTTCGCTGTCGTGATTTTCGCCCCCTTGGCCACGATATATTCCAGAACTTCAGCGTTCGTCCCGTTCATATATTTGATGAACCTCACCTTGTCGCTGAGGGTGAACTTGAATATCCTCCCTGCGGTGATGAGTTTCTTGTTTATTACGGCGTCGACCCCCATCCCCTCGGCGAGGTGGATGTATTCGAGGTTTTCGACTTCGGCGACGGTGCGGGCGATTCCGAGCTTCTTGGCGGCGACGCAGGCGAGGATGTTGGCCTCAGACGACCCGGTCAGCGACACGAACGCGTCGAAATTTCGTATGTCCTCCTCGATGAGAGTGTCGGAATTGCGCCCGTCTCCGTTGACCACCACCACTTTGTCCCCGAGCTTTTCCGCGAGCTCCACGCAGCGTTCCTTGTTGCTGTCGATGATTTTCACCGTACCGACCTGACCAGCGAGCTGCCTCGCGACCATCTCCGCCGTGTGGCTGCCCCCGAGCATCATAACTCTGTCAACCTCAATCTCTTTCGTGCCAATGACCTTCTTCAGCATCTGGGTCCCCTCCCGTTTCGAGATTATGTAGACGAGGTCGCGGAACTTGAACCGAGTGTCGACTTTCGGGATTATGGTCGCGTTGTCGCGGGAGATGGCGACGATTCTGAACTGAAGTTCTTCCGACGTCGCGTGGCGGCTGAGGTCCAGCACGTTCATATCCAGCAGCGGGGAGTCCTCCCCGACTTTGAACACGGACATCTGGACCCTGCCCCTGGCGAAGTCCATCGCGTCGGTCGAAGTGTTGTGCTTCAGTATGTCGACAATCTCGTTGGCCGCGATCTTCTCCGGATAGAAGAGCAGGTCTATGCCCATCTCCGTGAAAAGGTTCTTGTTCTCGTAGGAGAGATATTCCTCGGTGTTGATTCTCGCCGTGACCTTGCGGCTGCCGAGCTTCTTCGCCAGAATCGCGCTCACGATGTTCACGTCCTGCGAGTCCGACGGATTGACCGCGATGAACAGATCGGCCTCCGGAGCCCCCGCCTCGCGCAGAACCCCGATTTCCGATGACCTGCCGTTCACCGTGATGACGTCGGCGACCGCTGAAAGGCTGTCCAGCCTTTTCTGGTCGCTGTCTATGACCGTGATGTCGTTGGATTCGCCGCTCAGCATCTTCGCCAGATGCGAACCGACTTCTCCCGCCCCTGCTATGACTATCCGCATAATCTTATGAATGTTTGATGACCCCTGTTGTACTTCCGTGAAATTGACGGGATGTTTCGGGAATATCCGGGGCAAAGGTAAGCAAAGAAACCCTCTTCCAAAAGAAATCTATACTCGAAAATAGCTGAAAAATCTGAGGCAATTTATTTTTTCACATTTCAAAAGAACGCAAATATTCGCGTCTCTGAATCATTGAGTTGCGAAAATAGAGTCTGATAGCCTATGACTCTCTTGCGGGCAGTCTCAGGAGGGCGCGGAGGATTATGCAGCCGTCGTAGAGTCCGGCTACGCGGTGTCCGCCCGTATGTTTCCTGTTCCCGCCTCGTGTTTCCGGACTTTTGTCCCTCGTTTCCGGACTTTTGTCCCTCGTTTCCGGTTTTGCCGCGTATCCGCCGGCGCATTCCGCCGCGTCCGCTTTTTCATCCGCGTCTCTCCGTTTCCCGGCTGTGAGTCTTCCTGCGTCGCGGTGGGCCTTCCACACGGCCTTGAAGCTGTCGGGTTTCATCGTCAGCAGGTAAACCGCCGCCGCGCATCCGTCGAGCAGCTTGCGCAGGAAAATCCGCAGCCTGGCCTTCCTTCTTCCGATTGTCCGTGCGAGATTGTTGTCGAGCAGAAGGATATTGTTCCGGTAGTTCAGATAGAGCTTCCACGGGGAGCTTTGAGGCAGGGTGCCGCCGCCGAGATGGTACACGACGGATTCCGGGACGACGGTCACGCTCCAGCCCTCAAGCTGCATCCTCCAGCACAGATCGATCTCTTCCATATGGGCGAAAAACCGTTCGTCAAGCCCGCCGAGAGCGTTCCAGACCCCGGCTCTCACCGCGAGGCAGGCGCCGGTGATCCAAAGCACGTCCGCCGGGATGTCGTACTGCCCGTTGTCGGCTTCGGTTTTCCCGAGGACGCGGCCGCGGCAGAAGGGGTAGCCGAACCTGTCGATGAGCCCTCCGGCCGCTCCGGCGTATTCGAACTTGCCGCGCTCCCGCAGGCTGTGCAGCTTCGGCCCGCAGGCTCCGCAGTCCGGATGGCTTTTCATCCAGTCGGCAAGCGGACGCAGCCAGCCGGGGGAGACCTCCACGTCGGAGTTCAGCAGAATGAAAAGGTCGCGGCCTCCCTCGCCGGAAAGCTCTTTCAGGGCGCGGTTGTACCCGCCCGTGAATCCATAGTTGCGGTCGAGGACGATTGTCCGCACTGACGGGAACTCCTTAGCCATCATCCCGGCCGAGCCGTCTTCGGAGGCGTTGTCGGCGACTATGACCTCCGCGAAATCTCTTTCCGGCCGCTCTCTCCGGCAGACGCCGTCAGTCCCGTCTCCGGGGGGGTCTTCTGACCCGCCTCCGGGAGCTTTCTCAGACCAGCCTTCAGGGATTTTCTCAGTCCCGCCTCCGGGAACTTCATTCGTGCTGTTTCCGGGAATTCCAGATGTACTGCCTCCGGGGGCTTCATTCGTGCTGTTTCCGGGGGCTTCCGTCGCGGAGTCATCCGTGCCGTTGAACAGCCGCACCGATTCGAGCAGAGGGGGCAGAAACCTCCTCAGATAGTCCCGGGTGTTCCAGTTGAGTATGACAACGGCAATCCGCATCGTCGCGCCTGTCCGGAGCTATTTGCCGCAGCCGTTTCCGCAATCTTCTCCGCAGCCGTTTCCGCAATCTTCTCCGCAGCCGCCTTCGCACCCCTCGCCGCAGCCTTCTCCGCAGCCTTCGCCGCAACCGCCGCCGCAGCCGTCTTCCCCGCATCCGCCGCCGCATTTCCCGCCGCATCCGGAGCATCCTCCGGCGAGTTCGCCGTGCAGCCCCTCAGCGATTTCTTTCTCGGTCGCCTGACGCACATTGACAATCTCCCCCTTGAAATTCAGGGTCTTGCCCGCCATAGGGTGGTTCACGTCCACTTTCACAGTCTTCGCCTCCACCTTCACGATTTTCGCCGGCACAGGCTGCCCGTACTGGTTCACGAGCGTGATGCTCGAACCTTCGACGAGCAGATCGTGCCTGATTTTGCCGTCGTGGTCGGAGAACGCCTCGACAGGCAGGTCGAGAACCCTCTGCGGGTCGACTTCTCCGTAACCCTCCTCCGGACTGAGCGTGAACTCGAATTTGTCCCCGGCCTCAAGCCCTGCGATCTCCTCCTCGAATTTCGGAAGCAGATACCCCATCCCGTGGATGAAATCAAGCGGTTTTTCAATAGTGCACTTGTCAACAATCTGTCCGTCAACATTAAGCTCGTAAGTGAGAGCCACCACAGTGTTTTTGTCGATTTTCATTATTTCGTTTTTCTTTGAGTTTTCAAGCGAAATCCTATGCGCTGAAATTCACTCCGTCGAAAGCCAGCGCGGGCATTCTCCAGCGTCCGCAGTCCCTCGCGTCGCCGCCGACAGCAAGCAGACTGTTCCACAGCCGGATGATGTTCCCGGTGACGAGCATCTCCCGGAACGGCCGCCCCGCTCTCCCGTCTTCGATCAGGAACCCGGACACCCCGAAGGAATAGTCCCCAGTGACTGGGTTGCAGTTTCCTCCGTTGAATCCGGTTATCAGCATCCCCTCGCCGCAGCGGCGCACAATATCCTCCAAAGATAGGGATTTTTCTCCGCTCCGCAATCCGTCGTCGCTGAAACCGTCGCTGTCGAGTCCGTCGCCGCTGAATCCGTCACAGCTGAAACAGTCGCCGCCGAAACCGTCCCAGGGGGTGAGCACGGGCCGAGATATGTCCTCGACGGTGGGGGATTCCCCGGTCTTGTTGGATATATACGTGTTTATGAAATAGTTCTGTACTACGCCGTCTTTTATCAGAGGCAGATTCGTGGTCGCCACCCCCTCTGAGTCGAAGAGCCTCGCGCCGGCCTTCCCGAACTCCCTCGCCATATCGGTCAGCGTAAGCCCCCCGGAGAACATCTTCCGGCCTCTGGTCTCCGCGAGGAAGGACATTTTCTGCTGTATGCAGAAACCGTTGAGGGCGTCCGTAATCGGCGTGAGCAGCTTCGAGGCAACATTCCCGTCCACCACCGTCCTGTACACCCCGCTTTTCACTTTCGCGGGGTTCAATTTCGCCACGGCACGCCGCAGCGCAGTCTCCGCGCAGGTTTCCGGATGCACCCTGTCCGCCCGGGCGGAAGTGTCCCACCAGTATGCGCTGTAGCGTCCGCCTTTTCTGTCCCTGACGGTCACCTCGGACGAGCAGGAGACCGCGCTTTCCGCGTTGCGCCCCTCGAACCCCTGCGAGTCAATCACATAGTTCTCTTCGACGTAGTCCGAATATTCATTCTCCTCCGATACGGTCTCCCAGTCGTCCCCTTTCCTCGTCTTCAGGCGCATAGACCGCAGGGAGTTCATTCTTTCTTCGTCACGGATCTCCTGCACCGCCCCGTCCCACAGCCCGGATTCCAGCCCGGTGACGGCGTCCTTGGCGAGCCTTGACTTCTGCGGAAGCGTCCGGCATCCGTCCTTCTCCATCAGCATCACGGTCTCGCAGGCTTTCGCGACGAATCCGTCGATGGCGGAGCGGCCGAGCCTGTTGGTGGAGAAAGTCCCGTAGCGTCCGTCCGCGAACAGGCAGAAAGTCAGCGACCTGTCGGCGCAGCGGCTGATTTTGTCAACCTCTCCGTCGAGCATCGTCAGGCTGTTGGAGACGCTTTTGCTCAAAGTCACTCTCGCTCCGCTCAATCCGTGCCCCAGCGCCGCCGACAGCCCGTATCCGGCGAGTTCACGCTCCTGGTCGTCTATAATCATATTCCGTATCGTTCAAAGTCATATTCCTGCTTTCCCGGAATCATATTCCGTATTTCTCGGAATCCATAATCATTCCGGCAACATATTCCCGTCTCTCAAACATCGCCGATAAAAGGCTGCAAAATTAAAAAATATTCCTAACTTTGCGCACCTGTGCTTCCGGGCTTCGCCAGTCCGGTCTTTGTTGTTGAAAATATGTTACAGGACAAACTCAATTTCTACAAGGATTTCCCGAAAGAGGGTATCAATTTCATCGACATTATGCCGTTCCTCTACTCCAAGGAGGTGTTCAGGGAGGTGATTTCCGAAATCGACGCGGTCGTCGGCACTCCGAATCTCGCCGTGCCCGAAGCCCGGGGATTTCTCTTCGGCACTCCGCTGCTTCTCACGGACGGGGCGGTGAGCAATGTCATTCCCGTGCGCAAGTCGGGGAAGCTGCCGTATTCCGAGGGAGACCTTGTCGGGGTTGACATAGAGAAGGAATATGGCTCCGACAGGCTTTTCTACCGGAAGAGCGACGTCGCGGCCGGCCCGCTCACCGGCGACGTCCTCGAAGTCACCGTCCTTGACGACATCCTCGCCACCGGTGGCACCGCCGAGGCTCTCGCCAAGTCGATGGAGGACACGGTGATAGTGAAGGACGGAGTCGCCAGGAGGATAGTCATAAAGAAGTTCGTCTTCCTTGTCGAGATAGACAATCTCAACGGGGCTGACAGGCTGAGGAGGATAGCTCCGGTGGAGTCCCTGATACATCTGGACGAGTAGCCGGCAAGTGGCTTCAGGCAGGTGGTTTCAGGCGTCTGCTCCGGCGTGTCTTCCGGCGTCCGTTTGCCGGATTGAGTAATTTGTCGTAAATTTGCGACGGAATTGAGATATGGTGTAATGGCAGCACAAGAGATTTTGGTTCTCTTTGTAGAGGTTCGAATCCTCTTATCTCAACAAAAACCTTGTAACTCGCAAGAGGATAAAGAGTTACACAAAACTGACCCGAAAAACGGGACAGAAACGCGACAGCTTTCGCACTCGACCGGCAGCCTTTACGGGGCTTTGCTGGACTTGTGCGAAAGAAAAAAAATGTCTTTCGCAAACCCAATCGCGTATAAAGATTACATACCTGCGACCCTCAGCGAGGGCGCGGTGTGGTACATCAGCTTCTATGTGAAATCTCCGCTCACGGGAAAGCTCCAGAGACAGCGGCTGAAGTTCAACCGGATCGAATCCGTCCGCGAACGCAGGAAGCGGGGGCTGGAACTCGTTGCGGCGCTCAACCGCAATCTGTCCCTCGGATGGAATCCGCTTGAGGAGAAGGTCGCCCCGCACGCATCGACCTCGATAAAGGAGGCCGTCGGCAAATTCCTCGAGAGCAAGAAGAAGGAGGTGGAGAGGAACTCCGTCCGGTCTTACACCGCGTTCATCAACTCGTTCCTTTCGTGGCTGAAGGCTTCCGGGATGAAGGAGACCGCGTCAATATGTTCGGTCTCGGCGGAGACTGCGGCGCGTTTCCTTTCCGACATCGACGCGGAGAAGAGCCTGACCGTGCTGACCTACAACAACTATCTCCGGTTTATGTCGATACTCTTCCGCTGGCTTCAGGAGCACGGCTATGTCAATCCGAAAATCCCGAGCGTTTGTAACCACACGCCCGGGATTGCTTGACAGATGGGGA
>CAVIXF010000095.1:0-8198 GCA_963646585.1 Candidatus Gastranaerophilales bacterium HUM_1
GGGCCTCCACTTCGTCGCCGACCTTGAGGAAGTCCTGAGCCACGCGAAGTCTCGGAGACCAGGACATTTCGGAGACGTGGATGAGTCCCTCGACGCCCGGCTCGACCTCGACGAACGCGCCGTAGTCAGCGATGAGGACAACCTTGCCCTTGACTTTGTCGCCGACTTTGAGGTTCGGGTCGAGAGCCTCCCAAGGATGCGGCTGGAGCTGCTTGAGACCGAGGGCGATCCTCTTCTTGTTCTCGTCGAAGTCAAGGATGACGACATTGATCTTCTGGTCGAGGGAGACAATCTCCTCAGGGTGGTTGATCCTGCCCCAGGAGAGGTCGGTGATGTGGATGAGACCGTCTATGCCGCCGAGGTCGACGAACACGCCGTAGTTGGTGATGTTCTTGACGGTGCCCTCAAGCACCTGGCCTTTCTCGAGCTTGCTGATGATCTCCGCCTTCTGTGCCTCGATCTCGGCCTCGATGAGGGCCTTGTGGGATACGACCACGTTGCGGAACTCCTGATTGATCTTGACGATCTTGAAGTCCATAGTCTTGTCGACGAACTGGTCGTAGTCACGGATAGGCTTGACGTCAATCTGAGAGCCCGGAAGGAACGCCTCGATGCCGAACACGTCGACAATCATACCGCCCTTCGTGCGGGTCTTGACATATCCCTTGACAATCTCGTTGTTGTTGTAAGCTTCATTGACCATATCCCAAGAACGCAGCTGACGGGCCTTCTTGTGGGAAAGGACGAGCTGACCCTTCTTGTCCTCGGTGCTCTCGACATACACCTCCACGGTGTCGCCGACCTTGAGGTCAGGGTTGTAGCGGAACTCCGGAGCCATAATGACTCCCTCGCTCTTGTAGCCGATGTTCACGACGACCTCCCTCTTGCCGACTGCGGTGACGACGCCTTCGATGACCTCGCCCTCGACGACCTTTGAAAGGGTCTTCTCATACTCAGCGGCGACTTCTTTCCTGTCGCCGTACTCGCCCTCGCTCTCGAATGCGTCCCAGTCGAAGTCTTCCGGCTTCACTGAAGCATTGCTGCAAGGCTGCTTCTTGGTTTCTTCAACCTCCACACGAGCCTCCGCAGCCTCTACAGCCGGCGACTCCTGCTCGGGATTCTTGATTTCTTCCATAATTGTCTCTTGAACTAATTAGGGGGTTTAACATTATTACAATAACTTATGCCTCAAAGATTTGCAGCCGAAGCCGCAGCCCTTCCCGACAAAAAGTCCGCAAATATAGGCAAAATTATCGGATTGTCAAATTGTTATGACGAAATCAACATCAATTCTCAGAACAGCTTCTCAGTCAGACCGCCTGTTGAAACGCCGGAGGTAAACGTCAAGACTTCGCATATGCTATCGGATCAGACTGTTTTACGAATATGGAAATCCATCTCCATCCCGAGAACTTCCATTATCTTCGACACCGTCGACAGTCTCGGATTCCCCATCCCCCGCTCGATGTCCTTCACCGTCGCGACGCCCACTTCCGCCATCTGGGCGAGGTCGCCCTGAGTGATGTTCAGCTTCGCTCTCCGTTCCTTTATGATGTCAGCAATATTCATTGGTATGGTTTGATGTACTATTTGCTGCAAATGTACAAAATTTCCGGGTTTCTCAAAGCGAAAGTATGACAAATCGTACCAGAGATTGGATATGGAACGGGAGATGACCGGGCATATTGTCTCCTTGAAAATTATTTCTAATTTTGCGGGCCGGTGCGAATATGAATTTCAGAAAAGCGGAATATGAAGGAGATAGAGCTGAGCTGTAAAATCGGCGGGGAGATACGGGAGGATGAACTGAAGGCCGCGGCGGCGAGGGCGCTCGGGGTCGGTCTGAAGGCCGTCGGGGAGTGCCGGCTCGTGCGCCGGTCGGTCGATGCGCGGGGCGACGTCCTATGGCGCTGCCGCTACCAGGTCTGCACGGCTTCCGAACAGCTTGAGAACTATGCCGTTCCGGAGTACCGGGATGTCCGCGACGCTGAGCCTGTGATTGTCGCCGGGGCCGGCCCGGCCGGGATGTTCGCCGCGCTGCACCTGCTCCAGAGGGGTCTGAAGCCCGTGATTCTCGAGAGAGGCAAGGACGTGCACGCGAGGAAGGCGGACGTCGCGGGTCTGAGCGACCGGGGCGTGCTCAATCCGGACTCGAACTACTGCTTCGGCGAGGGCGGCGCGGGCACGTTCTCCGACGGGAAGCTCTTCACCCGCTCGTCGAAAAGAGGCGACATACGCGAGGTCCTGCACCAGCTCGTCCGCTTCGGCGCGTCTGAAAGCATTCTCACCGACGCGCATCCCCACATCGGAAGCGACCGTCTTCCGCAGGTGGTCGAGAACATCCGCAGATGCATAACGGAACACGGCGGGGAGTACCATTTCAACTCCCGCGTCATCGACATATCCCCGAAACAGGACGGTGGATGCACCGTCGTCGCGGAGAGTTCCGACGGTTCGACGGCGGCATATTCCGCCAGTGCCGTTATTCTCGCCACAGGCCATTCGGCGCGTGACATATACGGGCTGTTCGCCGCGAAAGGATGGGCTCTTGAGGCGAAAGGGTTCGCGCTCGGAGTGCGCGTGGAGCACCCGCAGACTCTGATAAACAGGATACAGTACCACGGAAAATATCAGCCGTTTATGCCTGCGGCGGAATATTCGTTCGTCACCCAGGTCGATGGGCGCGGCGTGTTCTCGTTCTGTATGTGCCCGGGAGGCATTCTCGTTCCGTCGTCGACGGAGGACGGGGAGACGGTGCTGAACGGGATGTCGAACTCCTCGCGCAATTCAAAGTGGGCGAACTCCGGGGTCGTGGTCAGCGTCGAGCCGGGGGACATTCCCGGCTACCCGGCTTCAGACCCTCTGTCGCTGCTCAAGTTTCAGCGGGATGTGGAGCGTTCTATGTTTGAATGGGTGCGGAAGACCCGCCAGAACGGCCTCCGCGGCGGTTCTCCGGGCTGCCGCGAAACGGGAAAGTCCGCAGGCCTCAACCCTTTCGCCGCCCCGGGGCAGCGTATGCAGGATTTCTGCCGGGGAGTCCTTTCCGCGAATCTTCCGGCGAGCTCCTACCATCCCGGCGTGATTTCAGCCCCCCTCCACGAACTTCTCCCGGAGCAGATCCGCCTGCGCCTCAAATACGCCTTCCCGGAAATCGGGAACAGGATGCGCGGCTACTACACCAACGACGCTCTTCTTCTCGGAGTGGAGTCCCGCACTTCGAGTCCTGTCCGCATACCGCGGAATCCGGACACCCTCCAGCATCCGGACATTCCGGGGCTGTACCCCTGCGGCGAGGGGGCGGGATATTCCGGAGGGATAGTCTCTTCGGCTCTCGACGGCATCAGCTGCGCCTCGCGGATTGAAATCCGGGGCTGACGGCCCGTCACAGCATCTTGCGTTTCTTGAATATGAGGAACACCACCACCAGCGACAGCACCATAAGCGCGACTATGATGACCCAGTTCCACGGCGAGTCCCCCGGAATCATAGGCAAGACGACGTTCATCCCGTAGAATGAGGCGATGAGTGTCGGCGGCATAAGCAGGAGCGACACGAGCGTGAACACCTTCATAATCTTGTTCTGGTCGAGGTTGATGATACCGATGACCGTGTTCTGGAGATATTCGAGACGGTCGAAGCTGAAATTGGTGTGGTTCACGAGGGAGGATATGTCCTTGAGCACGATGTTCATCTTCCCCTGGATGCTTTTCGGACATTTCTGCGACTTGAGTATGCTGGAGATCATCCTCTGCTTGTCGATGATGTTCTCACGGAGGAGTATCGTGTTCTCCTGCAGGCGGTTGATGTCGAGGAGGAACTCTTCGTTGATGTCTTCGCCGAGGCTGACCTTCTTGTTGTACTGGGATATCTCCTTGGAGAGGATTTCGATCATATCCGCGTCGGAGTCGATGCGCTGCTCCAGTATGCTGTTGAACACCACGTATCCGTTCGGATACATCTTCGGAAAGACGTTCAGACGGCGCTGGAGTTCGGTGAAACTTCGCAGCTGAATCTCGCGCAGGGTCGTGAGGACGTTGTCCTTGAGGATGAACGACACGGTCTCCATCGAATACTCCTCGGGCCCGGGGAGGACGAAGTTGGTGTTGGCGAATATCGCGTCCTGGGTCTCCGAGAACCGTGATGACGACTCAATCTCCTCGGCTGTGGCGCGGCTCTGTATGGTCGTCCCGAGGAACGCCTCGACCGCCCGCTTCTCCTCTCCGCTCGGCGAAAGAAGGTCGATCCAGACCACGTCCGAGATGTTAATCGCAGAGAAGTCGGCCTCTGTCTGGGAGACCTGCATCTGTCCGTTCACCCTGTAGAAGATTTCCACCATATCCAGCCTTGTTTTGCTCCGGCGCGCTGTCGGACGGGTTTCACTTTGGGAATACGCCGTTTCGCAACGGAAAGAGAAACGGCGCGCAAAGTTAAGAAACTGTTTAAATTTTTCCCGAAAATATTTTCACATATCCGCTCTTTCTGCGCATTTCCGACCCGACCGGCCCATTTTGTCCGTCATTCACACCCGGCCTCCGCCGGATCCGTCAGAACTCCGCGAGACGCGAGACAGGGGCGACGTCCAGGGAAGTGCGCTCGCCGGCGAGGTAGTGGAAGTAGCCGGCTATGGCTATCATCGCGGCGTTGTCGGTGGTGAACTTGAACTCCGGCAGATATATGTTCCAGCCGCGCTTCGCGCCTTCCGCGGTGATGCGGGCGCGGAGTCCGCTGTTCGCCGAGACGCCTCCGCCGATGGTGACCTCGCGTATGCCGGTCTGCTTCGCCGCCTTGACGAGCTTGTCCATCAATATGTCTATCAGCGCCTTCTGGAACGAGGCGCAGATGTCCTCCTTGTTCTCCTCCATAAAGGAGGGGTTCTTCGCCATCTCGTCGCGGACGAAATAGAGCAGCGAGGTCTTTATGCCGCTGAAGCTGTAGTCCAGCCCCGGGACGTGCGGCTTCGCGAACTTGAAGCGGTTCTCGTCGCCCTCCTTCGCAAGACGGTCGACGACAGGGCCGCCCGGGTAGCCCAGCCCCATCATCTTGGAGCATTTGTCGAAGGCCTCCCCCACCGCGTCGTCTATGGTCTGCCCGAGAATCTCGTATTCCAGAGGGCTGTCGACCCTGACTATCTGCGAGTTGCCGCCTGAGACGAGGAGACAGAGATAGGGGAACTTCGGGGCGGCGTTCTCCTTGCCGTGCTGTTTGACGAAATTCGCGAGTATATGCCCCTGAAGGTGGTTCACCTCGATCAGAGGTCGGTCCAGCGCAATGGAGAGGGCCTTCGCGAAGGATGTCCCGACAAGCAGGGAGCCGAGAAGGCCCGGACCGCGGGTAAAAGCTATCGCAGTTATGTCCTCCTTCGTTATTCCGGCGCGGTCAATCGCCTGGCTCACCACCGGTACGATGTTCTGCTGGTGCGCACGGGACGCGAGCTCCGGTATCACGCCGCCGTAGGCCTTGTGCACGTCCTGGCTCGCGATGACGTTGGACAGGAGGAAGCCGTCGCTGATGACGGCCGCCGATGTGTCGTCGCAGGAAGATTCTATTCCGAGTATTATGTCCGCCATAGGATCAGTCATATTCCAAAAAACACGCAAAGTTAAGCAAAAAACATCTGTCTCAAGATTTTTCGTAAATTTGTGGGTTTTTATCGGATGAAAAAGGCGTTTCATATCCTCAAGATCGTGATTGTCGCGATTGCCGTGCTTCTGGGTGCGGCGTTCATCACCATACAGTCCCCCGCGGTGCAGACGGCTCTGGTGAGGAGCGTCACGGAGAAACTCAGGGAGGCGACCAGCGCGGACATACGTCTGGGGAGAATGCACTTCAGACCGTTCAACACCCTGATCATAGACAGCCTTCTGATACTCGACGACAACCCCTACGTCCCCGAAGGATTCGACGACACTCCGGTGGACACCTTCTTCCGGGCGGGGAACATAATCGCGAGATTCTCGCTCGCCGGGCTTGCCGGAGGCGAAGGTTTCCACTTCGCGCAGGTCAGGGTGCGCGACGCGGAGATGAACCTGACGCTCGAGGACGGCGAGAATGTGAACCTGACGAGGATATTCGGGATCAGCACCGACGACGACGCTCCTCCGGTGCGCAACGAAAAGGACATATTCTCGATACGCAACGTGGAAATCGCGGATATGCGCTTCAGAATGCTAAACCGCCAGTCCGACCGGGAGGAGACCCCGGGGGCCTATCTTACGCAGAAAGGCCCGGACGGGAGACCGGTTCAGAAAGGAATCGACTGGAACGACCTTGACGTCAGGGACATAAACCTGAAAATCAAGGATATGCACTTCAAGGGGATGGTTATGACCGGACAAGTGCAGAGGCTGTCCTTCCGGGAACGCAGCGGGTTCATATGCAGAGACCTCACCGCCGAGGCGAGGGTCGGGCGGGGCAAGGCCATAGTCAGCAGGATACATCTGACCGACGAATACTCCGACCTCCGGCTTCCGCTGTTTATGATGAGTTTCACGCGCCCCAAGGACTTCTCCGACTTCATACGGCTCATACGGCTCGACGGGACGGTCGGGGACAGCTTCCTCGACTTCAGGACCCTCTCCTACTTCGCCCCGACGCTGCCGGACACGGGGCTGAAGGTCAGGCTCGGCGCAGGCACGGTCGGAGGGCCGGTCTGTGCGCTGAAGATGGACGGGATAAAGCTCAGCCTCGCGGACGGGAGCTTCTCCGGAACGGTGTCGGGGCTGCTCTCCGGCATTCCGGACGTGGAGAATATGCGGATTGACGCGAGCGTCTCCGACTGCGTCTTCACGTCGAAGGGGGTCGACAGGATGGTGAACGCCTGGACGGAAGAGCGGATTCCTTTCGACGGCTATGCGAAGGGACAGCGGTTCTTTATGAACTGCAAGGTGAACGGCCTGCTGAACTCGCTGAGGATCAGACCTGTCATAAGGATGCGCTCCGGGTCGCTCGACGCCGACCTCAGATTCTCCGACCTCATCCGCGAAGACCGCCCGGTGCAGTTGAAAGGCCGTCTCCGCACCCGGGAGTTCGATTTCGGCAAGGTCACGGGCGAGGACGCGATAGGGCGGTGCACTGCGGAGGCCGCGGCAAGCCTCACCTTCCCGGACGGAGGGGACGGGAAGCTCAAGGCGCACATAGACTCGCTCATAATCAAGAAAATGAACCTTCTCGGTTACGGGTACACGGGGATAGCCGCCAAGGGGGAGCTTTCCGACGACCATTTCGACGGGCGGCTCGTCTGCAACGACCCCAACCTCAACTTCCTGTTCCAGGGGACTTTCGCCCTCTCCAGACACACGAACAACAGCCTCTACAAGTTCTACGCGAACGTGGGCCACGCCGACCTCCACGCGCTGAATCTCGACAGACGGGGGATGTCGAGGGTCAGGTTCCGGACGAGCGCGAACTTCGCCAGGACTGGGGGCGAAGACCTCATCGGGCGCATCGACATAGGCGGAGTGGTGCTGGAGAACGACGAGGGGGTGCAGAACGTCGGGGACATAGAGCTCACTTCCGTGACCAAGGACGACATATACCGCGTCAAGTTCAAGTCCGGTTTCCTCGACGCGCTCTACACCGGGACCGGTTCTCCGGTCGATTTCGTCAGCGACATCCGGGCGGTGACTGTCAGAAGAGACCTCCCCTCGCTCGAAGGCGGGCAGGACGGAGAATGGGCGGGTCGGAGATACGACGTCACGGCGGACTTCCACGACACCCGCAGGCTGCTGTCCTTCCTCGCCCCGGGGGTGTATGTGGCCGACAGCACCGCCGTCAAGCTCAAGATACGCGAGGACGGGATTATGGACGCGAGCGTCAGTTCGTCGCGCATAGCCTTCCACGACAAATATCTCAAGACGCTCAAGGCGGCCTTCAGCAATGCCGGGGACAACCTGACGGGGCGCATCGAATGCGGGAATATGCAGATCGGCGAGACTTCCTTCGGCGGCTGCGCCCTGAAGATGTACGCCGACAACGACAGGATCGGGCTCGGATTCCTCTACGGAGACTCCGACGAACAGACGAACTACGGGGAGCTGTACGCCCTCGGGGAGCTCGGGAGAGACGGCGGGGACAATCTGAAAGTCGACGTCAGAGTGCTTCCGTCAAGGGTCAGTGTCAATTCGGGGATATGGAACATCCGGGAGTCGAGGCTCTCCGTCCTCAAGGACGCCATCGAAGTCCCGACGTTCAGCATCGAG
>CAVIXF010000096.1:0-8140 GCA_963646585.1 Candidatus Gastranaerophilales bacterium HUM_1
GCGACGGCGAGGTGCTGCAGGAGATAGAAATCTCAGCCGATATGAAGCCGACCACCTTTACCGTACCGATAGGACGCTGCAGGCAGCTGATGTTCTGGATTCAGTGCGGAGACAATACCTCTGCGCAATATCTCTTCTATGACCTGAAGCTGCGCAGGAGCGACAACACACGGATTTCCGTTAAATAGTCCACGCGGATGTGCTGACTTCGCCCTTCACGGGGGGACGGGAACTCGGATCCGGTGGCCCTTCAGACAGCATTTCCGGAACAAAGTAATATACAATGAAACTTTCCATCGTTTCTTACGCTGACAGCGACGAGAGCCTCGTCGAGGGCTTTCGTCGCATTTATATGGATGCGTTTCCCGATGTCAATGAACGCGAACCATACGAGAATATAAAGAAAAGGATCTCTTCTTCCGATTCCCGGCCGGGCACCGTCGCCTGCATACTGACAGATGAGGGGGAGGTCGTCGGCGGGCTTTTGTCCGATTTTTATGTTTACGATGATTCTCCGGTCTTCGACGTCGAGGCCATATACATTGCCGTCGCTCCTGATGCGAGAAGACGCGGATATGGCAGAAAACTTCTGACGGATGGGCTTGCCCTTTCCGTGTCGAGGCTTGAGACTCTTACGGGGAGGAAACTTCGCAACATCTATTTTGAAACGGAGAATCCGTTCAAGGTGAGGAAGGAATCATTCGACCCCATCTCCCGGCTGAACTTCTTCTGTTCCCTCGGAGCGATGAGGATTCCGATAGACTATCGTCAGCCGCCTCTTGACGACGACTCCGATTGGGCGGACAACCTGTTTCTTATGGTTCTTCCGCATCCCGGGCGCGAACCGGAGCGCAGCGTTGACAAGAACGACCTGGAAGAGTTCCTGACTGCCTTTTACGATGGTCTGGGTGTTTCTGACCCCTCCTGCTATGAGGCGTTCCGGAATGAGACTGACAGGATTGCGGAAGTCGGCGACACCGGCGCGGAGAACCTGGTGATCAGCCTTGATCCGCTGCGTGAGACTTCGTCATTTGAAATATCCGACGTCTCGGTTCTTTCGCATTACAAGATGAAGGGCTGCAGCTTTATGGAGGAGGACAGCTCCGAACTGAAGGGGTGTCAGGTGTTCGAATCGTATGAGTGTGACCTGATGGACTATGCGCATCAGGAGCGCGGGCGCAGACCGTTCCGCACCTATCACATAAAATCATACAGGAACATACGGCTCGGCCTTCCGAGATTTTACAGTTACACGTCGGAGGGACACACGTTCTACAGGTTGTCGGGCGCGGATGCGCTGGATGTGGACATATCCCTGAACTGTTCTTCCCGTGGCGTAAGCGTAGGTGCGGATGAGCGTTACATCGTCTCGCTTGTCGTAAGGCCGGCTGAGGGCGCTTCTTTTGACGAGCTGTCGCTGATAAAGCTTGTGACGCTGTTCGGAAGCCGTCAGGAGAACTATTTCGCCTATCCGAACAACAAGTTCACGGATTTATGCGTGACGGTCGGAGACGGCAGTCAGCCTATGAGCATATTCGAATTCATCGGACACTATATGGCTGACTGCGGAGAAGGCCTGAAAGGTGTCCCGCAGTTTGAATGCTGTCATACGGGGGCTACAGAACTTGAACTGTCAAGCGTCCGGAGGGCCGGTGACAACGCCCGAATCTTCTCGGATTTTGACGGCTTCTATAAGACGGTGGCGTCCTCTTCTCCGGAGGAGTCGCTGTGGAACAAGACCCTGTGCGGAATACTTCTCGGAATATTCGATTTCGGGAGAATGAACAGCGCCGAGATTTTCGACACCATAAAACCGATGGTCGAGAGAAAGGACTCGTTTATGATGCTGTGCCGAGGCCATCTGGCGAAGGTCTGCTTTGAGCAGGACAAGGAAAGGGTGGAGAACATATTCATCTCGCCATATCTGATGATTCCGGACGTCGCGCTGGTCTACAACGAGATGGTTCTCGACAACTGTGAGGCGGAACTTGCGGACATCAAACAGGACGGTTCTGACATATCTTTCAGATACTATGAGAGGATAAAGAGGGACACGCAGAAATTGCAGGACATCCGGAACAAGCTGACTCTGCAGTACATACCGGATTGCTTCAACTATTCGAGCGAGCGGGAGATCTTTTCCTCTGGAGGAGCGAACCGGGGGCTCAACGTGCGTCTGGACAGGCTGAGGAAGAGTATGGGAATGGTGAAGGACGACATAAATCAGAGGAAATCCCGTTATTCCGTGTTCATTGAAACCGTCCAGAACTGCATACTCGTCATTCTTGCGATACTTCAGGTATATACCGCCGTCAACCGGCTGCACGGGCTGTTCATCGCGTTTCTCGCGCTCACGCTGATTTTCGGCGCGGACATCGCCTACAAGAAGCTGAAAGAATAGCGGCCCGGCACACATAGAAAATGCAGTGGGATGCCTGAAAAAGTCCCGCAGGGACCGCGCCGGAGGCGCGAGATACCCCTACAGGGGTCGCGGACGGCAGTCTGCGGGGGTTAAGAGGTGAAAAAAAGGTGACTGAAACCCCTTTCAGTCACCCCCCCTTGCGTCTTAATCGCCGGCTGTGATGATTCGCACAAGGTGCATAACGCGGCGGCTTGCCTTATTTCCGGCGCTTCTTGCCTTTCTTCTTCCGGCCGTTGAAAAACGCCACGATCACGACCGCGAGCACGGCGACGGCGATGCAGACATATGTGAAATAGCCGGCGTTGTCGCCCTTGACGCGGGACCACATCTTGAGAAGATCCTCGGTGCGGTCGCCGTTGTCGTGCATCATTCCGCACCGTGCCATAATCGACGCGTCAGGATACTGAATCGGGTTGATGCAGACCGCCTTCGCCCTTTCTCCGAAGAAATAGCTTGCGTCGACAGGGGAATATGCCGAGGTGTCGATGATGGCGTCGAGAATCTCGTCGCCGCCGACCGCGCTCACGAATCCGATTTCATTCATATTCCTTATCGCATTCTCCGGCATACACATATAGTTTATGAAATAGCGCGCCGCCTGAACGTTTTTCGCATATTTCGGAATCACCCATCCGTCGAACCAGACGATGCTTCCCTCGTGAGGGACTTCGTAGTCGAGTTTGACTCCGACTTTCTCCGCCTCTTCGATGGCCCACTGCGCGTCGCCGCTCCAGTCGAGGTTGATCCACGCCTTCTCCTTGGTCATCTCCTCCTTGCCGAAGTCCGCCTCCCAGCCGAGGACGTTCCCTTTCACCTCGTTGAGAAAACTCTCCACGAGCGCGATGTATTCATCCGAGGCGTTGAACGTGATCTCCCTGATGTCGAGCTTCCCCTCGTCAATCTCCTTCTTGTGGAGGGCGATTGTGAGAGCCGTATAGACATCCCTGAAGGCGTCCTTGATGAAGATTTTGTTCTTGAACTTCGGATTCTTGAGGCATTCCCAGGTCGAGGCCTCCTCCCGGGTGACGTACTTCGGGTTGTACAGCAGACCTGTCGTGCCCCACATATAGCCGACGGCGTAGTCGTTGGCGTTCTTGCCGGAGCCTTCGATTTCATTGAACTTCTCCCGGATATACGGGGCTATGCCTCCGGTGTAGTCGGGGGTGTCGCCGAAGTCGGTGTCTATCCTGAGAAGAAGATTCTGACGGAGCATACGCTCTATTATGTACTCCGAAGGGCACACGACGTCGAAATCCTCGTGTCCGAGTTCGATTTTCGAGAGCATTATCTCGTTCACGTCGAAGAGCTGGTAGATGATCTCGACCTCCTCTCCCGTCTGCTCCCTGTACCAGGACTTGAACTCTTCGAGCAGGGACTCGTCGATGTAGTCGGCCCAGTTGTAGATTTTGAGGGTGTGAGCCCTGTCGGCGGCGTCGCAGACGATGGCCGCCCCGAAAAGAACGCCCGCGAGCGCGGAGAATAACCTTTTCATTTTCTGTTGTTCGATTTTATTGACCTTATGTTTATGATAATCAAGAGAATGAGCACGAATATGAAGATGAGCGTCATAATCGGGCGTATCTCCGGAGTGAGACCTCCCTTGCGGGCGTCGGCGTAGATGTAGGTCGAGAGGGTCTCCAGACCGCCGTTGCCCTTGGTGAAGAGAGTGACCGCGAAGTCGTCGATGGAGAGGGTGAACGCGAGTATGAACCCGGAGATCATCCCAGGCTTGATCTGCGGCACCACTACCTTGCGCATCGCCTGCGCCGGTGACGCCCCGAGGTCGAGCGCGGCCTCGTATATGTTGGCGGGCATCTGACGGAGTTTCGGCATTATGCTGAGAATCACGTACGGGGTGCAGAATGAGACGTGTGCGAGGACCACGGTCGTGTAGCCCTGGCTGACTCCGAGCGCGACGAAGAGCAGGAAGAGCGAGATACCCGTGATGATGTCCGGGTTGAGCATCGGGATGTCGTTGAGCAGGGTCATCGCCTTGCGCCTCCGTCCGTGCAGGTTGTAAACGCCTATGGCGGAGACCGTTCCGAGCAGCGTGGAGAGGAAGGCCGAGACAAGTCCGATGACCAGCGTGTTCTCGATGGCGCGGATGAGCGAGCCGCTCATCCCCCCGCTGAAGACGTTCCTGTAGAGGTTCAGCGAGAACCCCGTCCAGTTGCCGAGCACCTTGGCCTCGGTGAAGGAGTAGATGGCGATGATGACGATCGGGGCGTAGAGAATCGCCAGCAGAATCCATATATATGCCTGAGCGAAAAACTTTTTCATCACAGCAGCCCTCCCGCCTCATTCGCCTGCGTCTCCTCCGAGTCGGAGAACAGGGTGGTGACGCCGATGATCAGCAGCATAATCAGCGCGATCGTCGCCCCGTAGTTCCACATTCCGTTGTTGATGTTCTCCTGAATCGTCGTCCCGAGCAGTTTCACCTTGTTGAGGGTGAGCAGCTCCGAGATGGCGAAAGTGGAGATGGTCGGCATAAACACCATCATAACCCCGCTCATAACCCCGTGCATCGACAGGGGGAGGGTCACCTTCGTGAACACTTTCGCGGGGCTCGCCCCCAGGTCCTGCGCCGCCTCGACGAGGGAGCCGTCGAGTTTTTCGAGCGTGTTATATATAGGATATATCATAAACGGAAGGAAGTTGTAGACCATTCCGAATATGAGAGCCCCCTCCCCGAGAGGGAAGTTCAGGAAGTCGAAGAGCGCGACCGTGGCGAGGGTGCGGATGAGCATATTTATCCACATCGGGAGTATGAACAGCATCACGGTGACTCTCGAACGGTTGAGCTTCGCGTTGCTGAGGATCCACGCGGCCGGGTAGCCGAAGAGAAGGCAGAGTATGGTCGTGACTATCGCCACCTCGATGGAATAGGCGAAGGTCTTTATGTCCTCGGAAGTGGTGAAGAAGCGTCTGAAATTGCCGAGGGTGAACGCGCCGGAAGCGTCGGTGAAGGCGTATATCCCCACCATCACCAGCGGCAGGACCACGAAAATCAGCATAAAGACGAAATATGGCAGAGACCAGTATGACCTTTTTAACGTCCTCATCTCCCGGCCTCCTCCATTCTCTTCAGACGGATGTTCTCCGGTTTCACATTGATTCCGACGAGGTCGTTCTTGTCCCAGACGTCGTCCGTCTGGACATATATCTTCTCGCCGTCGTCGGTCTTGACGGTGAGGAAGTAGTGGTTGCCCTTGTACAGTATAAAGGAGACCTGTCCGCCGGTCTTGCCCTCGTCGCTCTCGTCGAGCAGGTCGACGTCGCGGAACTCGACTTCGGCGAGAACCCTGTCACCCTCGGAGAGGCCTTCGGGCACGTTCGCGGCCGCGACCTCCCATTCCGCCCCGAGGAACTTCACCAGGCCGTCTCCCGCCCATTCGGCCTCGAAAGCGTTGTTCAGGCACTCCTTGTGCATCACGTGGATGTCGTTCGGGCGGATGAGCATCCCGACCCCGCATCCCGGCTCGAAGGAGTTATAGTCCTGAATCATAATCTCGTAGCCCTCTTTCGTCAGCACCGTCATCTCGTAGTGCACGCCCTTGAATATGCAGGACTGCACCGTGCCGGTGAACTGGGCCCTGTCGAGGTTGTTGTTGAAGATGTAGATGTCCTCCGGGCGTATGACCACGTCCACGTGCTCGTCCGGGGCGAATCCCTTGTCGACGCAGTCGAAGTCGTGGTAGATGAACTGCACCTTGTTGTCGCAGGGGATTATGCCGTTGAGGATGTTGCTCTCGCCGATGAAGTCGGCCACGAAGGAGTTCACCGGCTCGTTGTAGATGTCCGCCGGCGCCCCGATCTGCTGGATCACGCCCTCGTTCATCACCACGATGGTGTCGGAGAGGGTGAGCGCCTCCTCCTGGTCGTGGGTGACGTAGATGAAGGTGATTCCGAGCTCCCGGTGCATATCCTTGAGCTCCATCTGCATATCCTTGCGCATCTTCAGGTCGAGCGCGGCGAGAGGCTCGTCAAGCAGCAGGACCTCGGGCTGGTTCACGATGGCGCGGGCGATGGCGACTCTCTGCTGCTGCCCTCCGGAGAGCGAGTCCACGTCGCGCTCCTCGTAGTCGGTCATTGAGACCATCTTCAGCACCTTGCGCACGCGCCTGTCAATCTCGGCGGTCGGCACTTTCTGGAGCTTGAGGCCGAAGGCGATGTTGTCGTAGACGTCCAGATGCGGGAAGAGCGCGTATTTCTGGAACACGGTGTTGAGCCGGCGGTTGTGCGGCGGAATCTCCGTGATGTCCTTCCCCTCCATAAGGATGCGCCCCTCGTCGGGCCTGGTGAATCCGGCGAGCATCCGAAGCATCGTGGTCTTGCCGCAGCCGGAAGGGCCGAGCAGGGTCACGAACTCGCCCTTTCTGATTTTCAGGTTTATGTCTTTGAGCACCTGCACCCCGTCGAATGATTTCGAGATGTGCTCGATGTCGATTATTATGTCCTTTGCCATGTTTACTTACTTGTTCCACCAGTCGCTGACGCAGAGGTTATAAGTGACTCCGAGGTTGACTGACAGCTGCTTGTAGACGCTGTTTGCGGCGACCACGGCGTGAATCCGCAGGGCCTGCGAGTTCCGCAGCGGATACCAGTGCGCCCCGATTCCTCCGAAGCCGGTGTGGAGCGCTCCGAGCGGCGCGTCCGGGTCGAAGCCGAACATCTCCCAGCCGCCCTTGACGAAAAGCGACGCCCTGTCTCCGAAGTCGTACTGGAATTTCGCCGTGACGAGTGTCTCCTGTGCGGGGTTCCTCCAGGTCTCGCCCCTCATCATCGCGTCGAGGCTGGCGCTGAAACCTTCATATTCAAAGCTTTCGCCGATGGTGTAGAACCTCCACCAGCTCGTCCCGACAGGGTTTTCGTCGATGTCGTAGTCCTCATATCCCTCGACTGCGTTGACCGAGAGCCTTCCGGTCCATAAGCCCCTGCTCTCGTTCCACTGGAGTGCGAAGGCTTTCTTGAAGTCCTTGTACGGCCTTGCGGAGTAGGGGGACGAGCTCATCTGGAACTTGATGTTCGTCGCTTCGTCGGCGGAGGTCCAGGCGATGTGCCCGCCCCACTGATAGACCTGCATCCCCGTTCCGAACCAGGTCCCGTCATCGAGTTCGACCGGCGCCCCGTTCCAGAAGAAGGAGGAGAGGTCGAAGTGGGAGTCCACATCGTTCGCCTCCAGCTCGGTGAGCCCGATAGCCATCATATCCTTTCCCAGGGTGACGTCCCAGCATCCGGCGTTCTCCGTCTCGATGCTGTAGGTGAGCGTGGCCCAGTCGAGCCAGTTCGCCGCGTCGGAGCGCCAGGTGGACGAATAGAGCGGGGTCATCTTGTTCTCCGGCGCGCTTTTGCACCAGTCCACCCCGAGCCAGTGGTTGGAGATGGAATAGGACCATCCACGACCGAACGTTCCGTCTATGAATGTGTAGACGGAAGTGTTGCCGAAACTGAAGTCAGTTTCCTCGCCTTGTGTGAGAGGGAAATAGGGATTTGCGTCGAAACGCGCCACCGCGCTGACCTCGACGCCGTTCGCTGAATCCGAGCTAACCTCTTGAGCGGAGGCAGCCAACCCACATAGTGTAGCGGCAGTAATTAAAACTATGAGTCTTTTCATTTCTCATAAAAAGAAATTTTAGTTTGAAACTTTCAAAAAATAACCTGCATCATCTTTTTCATCCTTTTCGGTCTATATCTCTTTTCTCATCAGTCGTGTACCTC
>CAVIXF010000097.1:0-4369 GCA_963646585.1 Candidatus Gastranaerophilales bacterium HUM_1
CGAAACGGCTCACCGACAAGGTCAACATCCAGTTCCACGTGTCGGAGGATCCGCTGCGCGCCGTCGCCCGGGGGACCTGCAACGCATTGAAGCACACGGACGACTACTCCTTCCTGATGAGGTGAGCAGTCATTGCCGGACAATCATCACGAATCCGCCCGGCTTATTTATTCCAAAGGGGCTTATGCAGAAGCGCAGACCATTGACGATTCTCTTGACCGCGGTCGTCTTCATCGCATTGGAGACGGCCGCTGTCGCGGTTCTGCATTTCAACAACGAGCTTCAGCGCAGCTGGATCTCCGGCGCGGGGCACGGCGTTATGGCCGTCCTCTGGGGCGGAGGCCAGAAGATCGGGGACTATTTCCGGCTCAAGTCGCAGAACGACTCGCTCGCCGCCGAGAACTTCCGGCTTTCACGGCGCGTGGCGGAGTTCGAGGCGCTTGAAGAGCGGGCTGCGGCAGACTCCGCAGCGGCCGCAGCTGCCCGGGGCAAGAGCGGGATGTTCGGGTACATCCCCGCCGGCATCGTGAAAGTCAGCGGCAACCGCCAGCACAACTACCTCATACTCGACAAAGGCGGGGAGGACGGAGTGCTTGAGGGCGCGGGGATAATCACCGCCCGGGGAGTCGTCGGAATCGTGGAGGCGGTGAGCGCGCATTACTGCTTCTGCGTAAGCTTCCTCAACTACAATATGAGCGTCAGCGCACGGCTCGGGAAGGACGGCCCGGCGGGGACTATGGTCTGGGACGGGATGCGGAAGGCGACCCTCCGCGAGATTCCTCACCACCTCTTCACGGGGCTGAGGGACACGGTCTACACGAGCGGGTTCTCCGCCATATTCCCGAAGGACATCCCGCTCGGAGTCACGGCGGCGGCCTCGCTCAAGGACGGGGCCACATACGACATCAGCGTTGAGCTCTTCGAGGATTTCGGAAAACTGAGATATGTCACGATAGTCAACAACCTCGACTCCGTGGAGATCGGGGCGCTGGAAAAGGAGGCGGCGGAATGATGGCAAGGAAATCGGACGGAAGAATCATCGCTTCATACATCCTGCTGGCAGTCATCCAGATTGTCATCTGCAACTATGTCTTCCTCGGCCCGGCGGTGGTCGTCACCCTGCTTCCTGTGGCGGTGATGTTCCTGCCGCTCTCGCTCCGGACGGAGACGACTATGCTCATCGCGTTCTGCACCGGCCTCGCTGTGGACTGGCTCTGCGACGGCGTGCTCGGACTCAACGCGGCGGCTCTCGTCCCGGTGGCTCTGGTGCAGAAGCCGGTCATAAGGCTTTTCGCCGGAGAGGACACCGTGGTGAGGCAGGAGAGGCTGGCCGCCGTGAAGACCGGCTGGCCAAAGGTCCTCGCCGCCGCGACGACCCTTCTGTCCCTGTTCCTCGCAATCTACATATTCTTCGACGGCGCGGGGACACGGACGTTCCTCTTCAATCTGATGCGCTTCGCCCTCTCCCTCGCGGCGAGTCTGCCGGCGGCGGCGCTCGTGATCCATTCATTCTCCGGACAGGAGAGGGGGGCTTATGATTCTTGACCGCAGGAACAAACTGCTCATCGGGCTCGGCGCGACAGTCACCCTGCTGGTCGTCAGACTGTTCTACATCCAGATAGTCGACGACAGGTACAAGATTGACTCGTCCAACAACTCGATGGTCTATTCCACCATATACCCGACGAGGGGAATCATACACGACCGTAACGGAAAGATACTCGTGGGCAACAGGGTCGTCTACGACCTGCTGGTGACCCCCCGCGAGGTGACGGAGTTCGACACGCTCGCGTTCTGCCGCGCCCTGTCGCTGGATACGCTCTTCGTCCGCGAGAAGATGGCGGAGTACAGGAGATTCCGCTCCCGCATAGGCTGGCAGACGCTGACCTTCCTCAAGCAGCTGCCGCCGGAGAAGTATATGAAGTTCGCCGAAATCGCCTACAAGTTCCCGGGGTTCAGGGGGCAGGCGCGAAGCGTCCGGGAATATCCCTACAACGCCGGAGGAAACCTTCTGGGATATGTCTCCGAAGTCGACGCCGACTTTCTGAAGAGGCATCCGGGCGAATACCGTAGCGGAGACTACGCCGGGAAGACGGGGATAGAGGCGGCGATGGAGAAGGAGCTCCGGGGGGAGAAGGGCTACAACATATACCTCCGCAATTCGAGCAACCGCATAGAGACCCGATTCAGAGACGGGGAGATGGACAGGCCGGCCGTCCCGGGGAAGGAGATAACCACCACCATCGACGCCGAGCTCCAGCACTACGGACAGGCCTTGATGGCGGACAAGGTGGGCTCGCTGATAGCCATCGAACCCTCGACCGGGGAGATTCTGACGATGGTGTCAAGCCCGGGGATAGACGTGGATATGCTCGCCGACATCGGCTCGCACTGGCAGGAGATCGCCGACAACCCCTACAAGCCTATGTTCAACCGCACCGTGCAGGCCGCCTACCCTCCGGGGTCGGTGTTCAAGCTCGTGAACGCGCTGATAGGGCTCCAGGAGGGGGTCGTGCAGCCCTCGACCAAGTACCCCTGCCATCAGGGCTACCATTTCGGCCGGAACAAGCTCGGCTGCCACGTCCACCGCTCCCCCCTCGATTTGGAGGAGTCAATTATGATGTCCTGCAACGCCTACTACTGCTACGTGCTCAGGGACATACTCGACAACCCGAAATACGGGGGCGATGTCGGGAGGGGGCTTGACGCGTGGAACAGCTACGTCAGGAGCTTCGGCTTCGGAAGCAGGCTCGGGAGCGACTTCCCATCCGAACTCGGCGGATTCGTGCCGGACTCGAAATACTACGACAAGTACTACCGCAAGGGCGGCTGGAGGTCGCTGACGGTCATATCCCTTTCAATCGGGCAGGGGGAGCTCGGATGCACCCCGCTCCATCTCGCGAACCTCTGCGCGACGATAGCCAACCGGGGCTACTACCTCACGCCGCACATAATCAAGGACTCGGAGAACTTCACGATTGACGGGAAATACCGCGAGCGGCATTACACGAAGGTGGACACGACGCAGTTCCCAAAGGTCATCAACGGGATGTACCGCGCCGTGAACAGCGGCTACGGCTCGGGCGGGACGGCGAGCGTCGCGGCGGTCGAGGGGCTTGACATCTGCGGGAAGACGGGCACGGCGCAGAACCCGCACGGGGACGACAACTCCGTGTTCATCTGCTTCGCGCCGAAGGACGACCCGAAGATAGCCGTGGCGGCTTATGTGGAGAACGCCGGGTTCGGCGCGGCCTGGGCGGCCCCGATCGCATCGCTTCTGACGGAGCGATACCTGAACGGAAAGATTTCGGAAAGGCGCAAGCCGCTGGAAAACAGGATACTGAACACGAGCCTGATGAACAAGGTGAAGACAAAGCCCGCAAGGAAGTGAAAGCGGCAAGGCGCAAAAGCGCCGTGCGCAGTTTGCGAAGGGAGGGGATGTGGCGATAGGGCAAACGGAGCACCACTTCCCCTGTAAAGGGGACGGGAGGGGTCAATATATAAGAGTGCGTAGGCATTAATAATATGGGAATCAACGACATAAGGGGCAACAGGAGAAGCATAGGAAGCACCATCGACTGGTGGCTTCTGCTCTGCTATCTGCTGCTCGCCGTCATAGGGATAGTGAACATCTACGCGTCAGTCCATTCCGTGGACGGGGGCGGCATCTTCGACATCACCCTGCGCAGCGGCAAGCAGTCGATGTGGCTGCTGCTCTCGCTCGCCGTCGGGGCGCTGATACTGTTCGTCATCCCAGTGAGGGTCTATGAGGGGTTCTCCCTCCCCTTCTACCTGCTGACGCTCGTCCTGCTCGTCGCGGTCATATTCCTGAGCTCCAACGTCAACGGCTCTCATTCGTGGTTCTCCCTCGGCCCGGTGAAGTTCCAGCCGGCGGAGATCTCCAAGACCGCCACCTCGCTGATGCTCGCGACCCTGATGAGTCAGGTCGACTACAGGATAGGCAAGCCCCGGGACTTCATTCTCACCGCCGCCGTCATTCTCGTGCCGATGCTCATAATCATAGCGCAGAAAGAGACCGGCTCCGCGCTGGTGTACTGCGGCTTCCTGTTCGTCCTCTACCGCGAGGGGCTGTCCGGATGGTTCCTCTTCATCGCGGGGATGGCGATAATCGTCTTCATCCTCACGCTCACCGTCAGCTTCTACGCGTCGTTTCTGATGCTGACCGTCACGACCGCCGGATACGTCGCGCTCCGCAGCCGGAGGATGAAGCTCTTCCTGGCCGCCGGCATCCCTCTGACGGCGTTCTTCGCCTTCCTGCCCTTTCTTCTCGGGAAAGTCGACCCGGAGAACGGAGGCTTCTCCCTCTTCCTGTCGAAGATAAAACCCGCTTATGTCCTCGCCATAACAA
>CAVIXF010000097.1:4379-4775 GCA_963646585.1 Candidatus Gastranaerophilales bacterium HUM_1
CCATAACAATAGCCGCAGCGCTGCCGTTCATCGCCCGCTCGGCCTACCGTAACCGCCACTTCCACACCTGGGCCGCGATTCTCGCGCTGGCCGCCGGCATCGTGTTCGCATATTCCTCCGACTTCATTTTCAACAACATACTCAAGGACCATCAGAGAAGCAGAATCGAAGTGCTGCTCGGGATGAAGGACGACCCCGCCGGAGTCGGCTACAACGTGAACCAGTCGATGATAGCCATCGGCTCGGGCGGACTCTTCGGCAAGGGCTACCTTCGGGGGACGCAGACCACCTACGGATTCGTGCCGGAGCAGGACACCGACTTCATCTTCTGCACGGTCGGCGAGGAGTGGGGCTTCGTCGGCTCGGTGACGGTCATCCTCCTGTACGCGTTTATGA
>CAVIXF010000097.1:4785-8076 GCA_963646585.1 Candidatus Gastranaerophilales bacterium HUM_1
TCTGGAGAATCGTCCGCAATGCGGAGCGGAGCCGCGAGGCGTTCACGAGGATTTACGGCTACTGTCTGGCGAGCTGCATATTTATGCACCTTTTCATCAACATAGGGATGACGATAGGGCTTATGCCCGTCATTGGGATCCCCCTCCCGTTCATCAGCTACGGAGGGTCGGCCCTGCTGTCATTCTCCATTATGTTCTTCATATTCATAGCATTGGACAGGAACGAAAGGAAATATTTCTGATTGGTGCGATTTTTTCGGGACTATTTCAGATTACGAGGGAATATATCCGGGACTATTTCAGATTATTAGGAGATATATCATTGATTACGAGAATATTATGAGAAAGAAATTTCTGGCGGCTCTGCTTCTTCTGTGCGCCGCCTCGGCTTCGGCGTTCGCCCAGAAGGCGACCCCCGACCCGAAAATCGACTGGGACACGGACATCCGTTCCATCAGACTTTACGAAATCCCCGACTTCAGATACCACTACGACGACTACATCCAGTTCTCCCCCGCTGCGGCGATGCTGCTCGTGAAGGCCTGCGGGGTGGAGAGCCGAAGCGACTGGGGAAGGATGCTCGCGGCCGACGCGTTCTCCGCGGCGATTATGGCCGGGGTGGTGAACGGCGTGAAATACAGCGTCAAACGGCTCAGGCCCGACGAGAGCACGAGGAACTCCTTCCCCTCCGGGCACACGGCGACGGCGTTTATGTGCGCGACGATGCTGCACAAGGAGTACGGCTGGAGGTCGCCCTGGATCAGTTTCGCCGGCTACACCGTCGCCTCGATAACCGGAGCGTCCAGGATTATGAACCACCGGCACTGGTGCACGGACGTGCTTGGCGGGGCGGTCGTGGGAGTCGGCTCGGTGGAGCTCGGCTACCTCATCAACGACGCGATATTCAAGGACAAGCACCTGTCGAAAGGCTATGAGAAAGTGGAGTTCAACGAGGACAAGTCTCTGAAATACTACTCTCTGGAGAATCTCTACGGCCACCGCTACGGACTCGGAGGCGACGGGCTCTCAGGCGGTCTGGTGGCGATTCAGGCCGACGTCCCGGTACTGCCGAGGCTCTCCTGCCGCCTCCGCCTGGGAATCAACTCGCTCCGCCAGAAGTCCACGGACTCCTATGAGGCGGTGGAGCAGAAGCTCATCAGCAACTATTACGACTATCTCGCCGGCGCGGTCTTCAACTACCCTTTCGCCAAGGTCCTCTATGTGGAGGCCGACGCGATGGTCGGCGGCGGCTACCGCAGCCCGCGCTGCCCCGAGGCGATGAAGCCGCTCGTCAGCAAGGCGTACGGGGAGCTCCTCTGCGGATGCTCGTTCGGAATCAGGCTCGGGACGAATTTCCGCATCAAGGTCCTCGGGGAGTACAGCCTCTTCCTCCCGGTAAACAACTCGCTGCTGCTCGCCTTCGGAAGCAGCTTCTTCTGGTAGCGGGGCGGGCGGTAGACCGGAAACCGGGAAGCCGGGAAGCCGGGGCATCGGAGACCGGATGGCCGTGAAACCGGAGGCCGTTTCCGGGCGGCGGCAAGGCGAAAATCCATAAATCTTATAATTTTTATGGAGGACACTCCACAAATCTTATAATATTTATGGATTTTAACTATATTTGCCGTCTGAAAAGAACGGCGATATGATCAGACGAATCATCGAAGACAGAATCATCGAGACCCTTGAGAAAGGAAAGGCCGTGACAATCGTCGGGCCGAGACAGGTCGGAAAATCCACGCTCGCGAGGGCCGTCATCCCGGAGGACGCGAAAGTCCTCGAACTCAACGGCGACAGCACGGACATACAGAATATGTTTCTGAATGTGAACGAGACAGGCCTCAGGCTGCTCGTCGGCGACAGGAACTTCATCTTCGTCGACGAAGCGCAGAAAATCGGCAATGTGGGCAATATGCTCAAGATCATCACGGACAGGATGAAGGGAGTCAGGCTGGTCGTCACGGGAAGCTCTGCATTCAGGCTGACGGCCGCAGTCAATGAATCCCTCACCGGACGCAAACGCGAGTTCAGGCTCTATCCTCTGTCATTCAAGGAGATGGTCAATCACACAAGCCTGCTGGAAGAGCAGCGTATGCTTGAGCACAGAATGATTTACGGCTATTACCCGGAAGTCGTCACCGCACCGGAAGACGCGGACGGGACAATCCGGGAGCTCATAGACAGTTACCTGTACAAGGACATTCTGGAGGAGAACCGCATATCCAAACCGGGGAGCCTGGTAAGACTGGTTCAGGCGCTGGCCTTCCAGATAGGCTCGACGGTGTCGGCGAACGAACTCTCCGGTCTCGTGGGAATCGACATCAAGACCGTGGAGCGCTACATCGAAATCCTCGAAAAGAACTTCATCATATACACTCTCCCCTCGTACGCGAAGAATCAGCGCAATGAGTTGAAATTCGCCCGGAAACTATATTTCTGGGATATGGGGATACGAAACGGGGTCATAGGGAACACCGCGCCGATGAATATGCGCTCCAATGAAGAGCGGGGGCATATATGGGAGAACTTCATCATCACGGAAAGAATCAAAAGGAATACATACGCGGGGCGAACGTTCGTGCAGCACTGTTTCTGGAGAACCCAGCAGAAGAAGGAGATAGACCTGATAGAGATCGAGAACGGAGAGATGACTGGGTTTGAAATGAAATTGAAAAGCGGAAGAAGGGCCGCGGCTCCGGCGCAGTTCGTCCAGACCTATCCCGATGCGGGCTTCGAGTGCGTCACGCCGTCCGAAATCGCGGAATTTCTGCTATAGGACGCCCGGTGTGCGCACCCGCCCGAGCCGGGGGAGGCGAGGTCTGCAACAGACGGGGATTTGTCGTTATTTTGCGGGCTTATTCTGAAGATAGTGAGGGACAAGTCACGGATATTGAATAAGTCAGAGTACTTGAGAAACTTGAATTAATGAATTTTACAGGACTGATTATAGGAATCTCGTCATTTCTGATGATAGGGATGTTCCATCCGATTGTGATCAAGGCGGAGTACCATTTCGGGACAGGCTGCTGGTGGGTGTTTCTTCTGGTCGGGCTCATCGCCTCGGCGGCCTCCGTCTTCTTCGGGAACATCATCGTCTCGACGGTTCTCGGCGTATTCGCATTCTCCTGCTTCTGGAGCATCCACGAACTGTTCGCGCAACGCAGACGGGTCGAAAAGGGATGGTTTCCTAAAAATCCGAAAAGATCATACGACGCCGAGCGTCGCGACGCTGATGCGGACTGACGGGCCGAAGAAGGCGTGCAGCGGCCGCCAGCAGTTGTAGAGGGTCGAGCC
>CAVIXF010000098.1:0-8031 GCA_963646585.1 Candidatus Gastranaerophilales bacterium HUM_1
CGGCACAACCTCCCTGTGCTCGACATCATCGACGACCACGGACGGCTGAACGAGAAGGCCCGGATTCTCGTGGGCGAGGACCGCTTCGTCGCGAGGAAGAAAATCGCGAAGATGCTGGAAGAGGCAGGAAATCTCGAAAAGACAGAGGATTACACCTCTCCGATAGGCTACTCCGAAAGAACTGACGCTGTAATTGAGCCGAAGCTCTCCAAACAGTGGTTCCTCAAGATGGACGAGCTCGCGAAGGCCGCGCTCGAAAGCGTTGAGAGCGGAAAAATCAAGCTCATACCGGAGAAATACCGCAACACCTACCGCCACTGGATGGAGACCGCGCACGACTGGTGCATCTCCCGTCAGCTCTGGTGGGGGCAGCGGATTCCGGCATATTACCTTCCGGACGGAAGCTTCGTCGTCGCCCCTTCGGCGGAGGAGGCTCTGAAGCTGGCGCAGAAGAAGAATCCGGAGCTTACGGCGGCCGACCTTCATCAGGACGACGACGTGCTCGACACCTGGTTCTCATCCTGGCTGTGGCCGATTTCCGTGTTCGACCCTCAGATGCCGGGACATCCGGAGCATAAGCCGAACAGAGACCTCGCATACTATTACCCTACGAACGACCTTGTCACGGGCCCGGACATCATCTTCTTCTGGGTCGCCAGAATGGTGATGGCGGGGGACGAGTTTATGAAGGAGGAGCCTTTCCGCAACGTCTATTTCACCGGCATCGTGCGCGACAAGCTCGGCCGCAAGATGAGCAAGACGCTCGGAAATTCGCCCGACCCGCTCGACCTCATCGCCAAATACGGCGCGGACGCGGTGCGTCTCGGAATGCTGCTCTGCAGTTCGGCCGGAAACGACATACTCTACGACGAGTCGCAGATCGAGCAGGGGCGCAACTTCTGCAACAAAATCTGGAACGCCTTCAGGCTCATCACCGGATGGGAGGTTGAAGCTTCGCTTGAACAGAACGAGGCCTGCGCAGTGGCTGTCAGATGGTTCGGCAGCAAGCTGAACGCAGTCGCCGCCGAGGTGAACGAACATTTCGCGAAGTTCAGGATTTCCGACGCGCTGATGGCCGCGTACAAGTTCTTCTGGGACGACTTCTGCGCCTGGTATCTCGAACTCGTGAAACCTGCCTACGGTTCTCCGATTGACGCCGCGACTTACGAGGCGACGCTCGGCTTCTTCGAGAGCCTGCTCAAGATGATTCACCCGATTATGCCGTTCATCACCGAGGAGCTCTGGCACGCGGTGCGCGAACGCGGTGAGAACGATACTATAATGTTCGAGAGCTATCCTGTGGCTGGTGAGAGCGACCCCAAGTGCATCTCCGATTTCAATCTCGCCTGCGAGGTGGTCGCCGGAGTGCGCAACATCCGGCAGCAGAAGGGGCTCTCCCCGAAGGACGCGCTCAAGGCGACGTTCATCGGCGAGTTCCCGAAGGAGATGGAGGCAGTCATTACGAAACTCGCCAATGTCAGCGGGATAGAATATGTCAGCTCCATCGATGATTCGCTCGCGGGAGTCTCCTTTATGGCGGGGACGCTCAAGGTCTTCGTTCCGCTTGAGGGGCTTGTGGACGCCGCCGAGGAGATTGCCAAGCTCGAATCCGAGCTGACCTACCTTCAGGGATTCCTGAAGTCGGTGCGCGGAAAGCTCTCCAACGAGAAGTTCGTCTCCCACGCTCCGGAGGCCGTGGTCGCCGCCGAGAGGAAGAAGGAGGCCGACGCGCTGTCGAAGATCGGGAGCATCGAGCATTCGCTGAAGGCCCTTCGCGGCTGACGCGGGGCGCTGACGTCCGGCATCCGGCGTCTGGCATCCGGCGTCATATTGTATGTCAGGACACTGCGGAATCCGGACATATTCAGGCCAGTGCACGGAAAGTAGATGGATACACTATATTTATATATACAGAAAGTATATTGACACTATATGTTGATACATATATATTTAAGACACTATTAAAGCTTTCATTATTATGTTGACAGTTTTACCGCTCGGAGTATTCGGACCCTGGCAGGTCGTGCTGATCGTTCTCGCGATTCTCATCCTTTTCGGAGGCAAGAAGATTCCTGAGCTTATGCGCGGGCTCGGACACGGGATGAAGAGTTTCAAGGAGGGGATGAAGGATGCGGACAAGGAGATCGAGGACATCAGAAAGGAGATCAACACCACCGCAGAGAACGTCACTGACAAGAAGGAGGAGAAATAATTCTCCGGGAGCAGTCTGAGTTCTGATGTCTGAAAAAAGCGGAGCGGCCGGGAGGCCGGAAAAGGACGGAACGACAGAAATGTCATTCTGGGATCATCTCGACGCGCTGAGGGGGGCTCTGCTCCGTTCGGCTGCGGTCGTGCTTGTGCTCGCTCTCGTCCTTTTCGTCATTAAGGACTATTTCTTCGACATCGTGGTTCTCGCCCCGACGCAGCCGGATTTTCTGACATACAGGCTGTTCGGGATGTCGCCGCAGATTTCTCTGGTGAACTACGAGCTGACGGCCCAGTTTATGGTCCATCTGGAGACCTCGATGCTCGGCGCGCTCGTGTTCGGAGCTCCGTTCATCTGCTATGAGCTCTGGAAATTCATAGCTCCGGCGCTGTACGATAAGGAGAAGGCGGCCGTGCGCAAGGCGTTCCTGTTCGCGGGCGGGCTGTTCTACCTCGGCCTCGCGGTAGGCTATTTCATTCTGCTTCCGTTCATTGTGGATTTCTTTCAGGGCTACACCGTCAGCGAGATGGTGAAGAACACGATTTCCCTGAGCTCCTACATATCCATATTCTTCTCGACCATATTTTCTATGGGGCTGGCGTTCGAGTTCCCGGCCGTCATACTCGCGCTCTCCTCGCTCGGGCTTCTGCACAAGAGCACGATGAAGAAATACCGGAGGCACGCGCTCGTGCTGCTGATGATTCTGGCGGCGGCGATAACTCCGGCCGACATTATGTCGATGGTGGTGGTGACGATTCCGCTCTATCTGCTGTATGAGTTCAGCATCCTCATCTGCCGCAAGGACGAGCCGGAAGACGCGGATGAGGATTCCGAGGAGAAGACGGAGGGGGAGACGGAGGATAAACCGGATGGGAAGGCTGCTGAAGGCGGTCTGCCTGTTGACGGTGGAGAAGGGGGCGACGGCGCGGAGTCCGGTTCCGGAGACGGGAATGGGGACGGGGAGGTTGATGTCACCGGAGACTGATATGAAGATATTCCGGAGACGGGAATATATAGACGAAGATGATTTCAATCAATTCACTTACAGTGGCATACGGAGGTTTCACACTTCTGGATGGCATAGACTTTCACATAAGCGAACAGGACAAGATCGGGCTTGTCGGCAAGAACGGAGCGGGCAAGTCGACGATTCTCAAGCTGATATGCGGGCTTCAGACCCCGACGTCCGGAAAGATAGCCGTGCCTTCGGGCGTGAAGATCGGCTATCTCCCCCAGATTATGGAGCATCACAAGGGGAAATCCGTGATTGACGAGACTATGACGGCGTTTCAGGAGATGTTCGATATGGAGGATGAGCTAAATCGGATCACTCTCGCGCTTTCGGAGCGGACGGACTACGAATCGGACGCGTATCAGAAGCTCATCGTCTCCCTCAACGACATTAATGACAGGCTGTCGATAATAAGGACCGACTCGCCGCAGGTGCTTGCGGAACGCGCCCTGACCGGCCTCGGATTCAAATACGACGAACTCGGGCGGCCTACGGAGACGTTCAGCCAGGGCTGGAATATGCGGATAGAGCTCGCGAAGATTCTGCTCGGGAAGCCGGATGTGCTTCTGCTCGACGAGCCGACGAACCACCTCGACATCGAGTCCATAGAGTGGCTGGAGGGCTATCTAAAGGACTGCCGCTGCTCGATGGTGCTGATTTCGCACGACCGCAAGTTTCTCGACAACGTGACGAACCGCACGGTGGAGATAATGCTCGGACACATCCACGACTACAAAGTCCCGTACAGCAAGTATCTGGAACTCAGGAAGGAGCGCATAGCCCAGCAGAAGGCCGCCTACGAGAACCAGCAGAGGATGATCGAGAAGACGGAGGATTTCATTGAGCGTTTCCGCTACAAGCCGACCAAGTCGAACCAGGTGCAGTCCAGGGTGAAACAGCTTGAGAAGCTGGAGCGCATCGAGGTCGACCTTGAGGACAAGTCGACTCTCGCGGTGAAGTTCCCGCCGGCCCCGCGTTCCGGTGACATCGCCTACAAGGCCGTGGACCTGACGCTCGGCTATGGCGACAAGGTCGTGTTCTCCGGCGCGGACATCGAGGTCAAGAGAGGGGAGAAGGTCGCGCTCGTCGGCAGGAACGGCGAGGGCAAGACCACTCTTATGCGGGCGGTTATGGGGGAGCTTGAGCCTATGAAGGGGGAGTCCCGGACCGGCTACAACGTCAGCATAGGCTATTACGCCCAGAACCAGGAGGATGTGCTCGACAGGAACGACACGGTCTATGAGACTCTCGACAGGATAGCCGTCGGGGACATAAGGATGAAACTGAGGGACATACTGGCCGCGTTCCTGTTCAAGGGCGAGGACATAGACAAGAAGGTCGCGGTGCTTTCGGGAGGGGAGCGGGCGCGGCTCGCGATGGCGAAACTTATGCTGCGGCCGTACAATCTGCTCGCGCTCGACGAGCCGACGAACCATATGGACATCCTCTCGAAGGACATCCTGAAGCAGGCTCTGAAGGCTTACGACGGCACTCTGATCATCGTCTCCCACGACCGCGACTTCCTTGACGGGCTGGTGGACAAGCTCTACGAGTTCCGTGACGGACGGGTGCGGGAGTTCCTCGGGGGAGTCTCCGATTTTCTGGAGAAGCGGAGAATCGAGAATCTCAGTGAACTGGAGAGGCGTTCGCCCGCGCCGGCTGCCGCCGGCAAGGTCGTCTCGGGAGGCGGAGCGGCGCAGAAGCAGGAATCCGCCGCCGTCGACGCTCCGGCGAATGAGCCGGCCGCCAGAAAGGAAGCCGCGCAGCAGGAATATCAGGCGAAGAAGTTCGTCTCGCGTGAGGAGCGCAAGGTGCGGAACCGGATTTCGTTTCTTGAGAAGAAGACGGACGAGATTCAGGCGCGTATGAAGGAAATCGAGAAGGTGCTCTCAAATCCGTCTCCTTCAGACGATTATATGGAGCTGACCCGTGAGTTCCTCGAACTGAAGCGCGACCTCGACGCGATGACCGACGAATGGGCGGAGCTGTCGGAGAGCCTTGAGGGGTGACTTCGGAATCGGGGAGGAATCTGACTTGGATTGGGCCGGGTTTGGGTCTGGATTGGATTGGATTGGGGCTTGGTCATAGGATGGTAGCAAAAGGATTGAGATATATGGAAGAGGATAAGATGCAGGTGCTTTACGGGATTCATCCCGTGATGGAGGCGGTTAAGGCCGGCCGCCGTTTTGAGAAGGTGCTTCTGAAGCAGGGGCTTGAGGGTCAGCAGTTCCGCGACCTTTACGGGCTGCTCGGCGAGAAGAAGATACCCTACCAGTTCGTGCCGCTGGACAGGCTGAACAGGGCGGTGCACGGCGCACATCAGGGCGTGGTGGCCTACATCGCGCAGATTGACTACGTCGAACTGGAGGATCTGGTGAACAACGCGCTCGCCACGACTCCGAATCCCATATTGGTGATTCTCGACGGGGTGAGCGACGTCCGCAACCTCGGAGCCGTCGCGAGGACTCTGGAATGCGTCGGCGGAAAGGGGATCATCGTGCCGGCGAAAGGCGGGGCCGCGATAAACGCGGAGGCGGTGAAGGCTTCGGCGGGAGCTCTGACACGCATCGACACCTGCAAGGTCTCCAACCTGAGGTATGCGGCCTATTTTCTCAAGCAGTCCGGCTTCAAGCTGGTCGCCGCCACGGAGAAGGTAGACAGTTATATGTACGGGGCGGATCTCACAGGGCCGCTCGCGATTGTGATGGGCTCGGAGGGGAAGGGGGTGTCCCAGTCTATGCTTGAGCTCGCCGACGAGAATGTCGCCATTCCTATGGCGGGGGAGATCGGGTCGCTTAATGTTTCGATTGCGGCGGCGGTTCTGCTCTATGAGTCTTTGAGACAGAGGCGCGGACTGGCTTAAAAGGGCACATTGCTTCGTTGTGCTCAACTTTTTAATCCTCACAACCCCGAGGTTGCTTCGGTTAAAAAGATTTCGCGAGCCTTGCACTGTACCCTTTTAAGCCAGTCCCGCCTTCAGACAGGCGCCTAAGGGTAATATGATTTGCCTGATTTTTGCCGACTGGATTGCCAGAAGTGAAATAACAAAAATGTTTTAATATTAAACTTTTTTGTTGTTCTTTTTGAATCACTTCTTGTTACATTCTTTTTGGACTGTTTCCCATAATAAATGCAGGGCGGCGGCGGCAAACTGCTCGATGTTGTGTCTGCGGTCTCCGTCACAGATGAGAGACCGGGTTTCCGTCCCTTTTTCCGAGGCGACTCCGATCCAGACGAGCCCCACAGGCTTGTCCGGACTTCCTCCGCCGGGGCCGGCTATGCCCGTGGTCGCGACGGCGAAGTCGCTTCCCATAAGACGGCGGACTCCTTCGGCCATAGCGGCGGCGACTTCGCTGCTGACCACTCCGAACGTCTCCACGGTTTCGACCGGAACGCCGAGAACTTTTTCCTTGACGGGGATGGCGTAGGACGTGACCGAGCCGAGGTAGTAGGCCGAGCAGCCGGGGACAGAGGTGATAAGTTCCGAAATCATCCCGCCGGTGCAGGACTCCGCGGCGCTGAGCGTCCGGTCGGAGGCGAGCAGCAGCTTTCCTATTTCCGTCTGAATGTTGCTTTCTACTTTCATATCCGTATTCACTTTTTCATTTCCGGAACATCATCTGCCGGGACATTGTCCGGGATGTCAGCCGGGGGATTGTCTTGGACTTCGCTCTGCGGTTGTGCCGGAGTGCTTTTTGGGGCGTTGTCCCTGATGTCTGCCGGGGCGGTGGCCGGGAGACCGTTCACGATTTTCCGCACGACGGCCGGGCCTTTCCTGAAGAATCCGCTGTAAACCTCGACGAGCGAGGCTCCGGCCGCCATCATCGCCGCCGCGTCCCTGCCGTTCATCACGCCGCCGACGCCTATTATCGGGAGCAGGCCGCCGCTTTTCTCGCGTATGTAGCTTATGAAGTCCAGATTTTCCGCAAGCAGCGCGCTTTCGTCGTCAGTGTTCCCGCCTGTTCCGCCCGCCACGACACCGTCAATTCCGGATGACAGGCAGCAGGCGATTATCTCGTCGACCTGGGAGCGGCTCAGTTCCGGGGAGAGACGCAGCAGCACCGGCTTGTTCCGGTCGTAGTAGAGCCGCATCGTCAGGATTCTGTCGATTATGTCCGGGATGTCGGTGACGTCCGAGTCGGCCTCGTCGTCAGCCGAGGGGTAACGGGGATATATCACCGTCATATCGACGAAGTCGTACAGCAGCGCGAAGGCGTTCTCGTAGTCTTTGAGAGCGTCCGCGCCCCTGCTCTGCGGATTCCTCGTTATGTTTCCCGAGACGATGCAGTCCGGCTTCTCGCGGATCAGATGCTCGACCGCCTTCTTCACGCCGACATAGCTCCCGACGTCAGCTCCGTGCTCCTGCCTGATATATGAAAGCGGACCGATTTCGATGAAACTGAAGCCGAAATCGGAAAGGCTGCCGCACAGCACGCCTTCGGAATCGATGTTCGCCGCAAGCCCGACCGGATTTCTGAAGTCAAGCCCGAAAAGCTCCGTCCTGTGCGTGGAAGGCACTCTTTTCCGGAAGGCGAGCCTTGCGAGACCGCGTCCGAACGGCATCCACCTGATTGCGGAGAGTATCCTGACCGTCCAGCGGAATGCCCTGTGCGTGTTCTTTTCGGAGTTTCGTTTCGGATTTGTCATAATTTTCGTCATACAGGGCGGCAAACATACGGAAAATTATCGGCTTGAACAAGTGGAAATTGAGCAGAATAACCCTTTGAGAATTGAGTATTTGGAGACAAGGTCGAGGTTGACCTCGCCGAAAAACAAGAAAAAGGGGCTTGACTAATACTTTTTAGTCAGCCCC
>CAVIXF010000099.1:0-7674 GCA_963646585.1 Candidatus Gastranaerophilales bacterium HUM_1
CGTCTATGCTCTCAAGCTCGATCGAGAAGGCCCAGAAGAAGGTGGAGGAGAACAACTTCGGAATCCGGAAGAGGACTCTGGAATATGACGACGTGATGAACTCCCAGCGCGAGGTCATCTACAGCAAGCGGCGCAACGCCCTTTCCGGCGAGAGAATCGAAATCGACATAATGAATATGATGCAGGACACGGCCGAGATTCTCGCCGAGAAGGCCTCCGAAATGACCTGCGACGCGTTCGCCGAGTATGTTATGGGGACGCTCTCCCTCGACCTCGGACTTGACGAGGAGTTCTACGACAAGGCGAACGGCGGGGAGCTGGCGGACAGGATTTTCGAGAATATGCGCGAAACCTACAGCCGCCGTCTCGACGCGATGGTGCAGAGGGCGCAGCCGATCATCCGCCAGGTCTATGAGACCCAGGGCGACCGCTACATAAACATAGCCATCCCGATTACGGACGGCCGCCGTATGCTGAACCTTTCCGTCAATCTCCAGAGGGCCTACGAAAATGAAGGCAGGGAGATCGGGAAGACCCTGTCGAAGACGATCGTCCTCTTCGAAATAGACCGTCACTGGAAGGATCATCTCCGCGATATGGACGATTTGAAGCAGTCCGTGCAGAACGCGTCGTATGAGCAGAAGGACCCGCTCCTCGTCTATAAGTTCGAGAGCTTCAACCTCTTCAGCGCGATGCTCGAATCGCTCAACCAGGACGCGCTCTCGTTCCTTTTCCGCGCCGGCATAGCTCTCCGCGAGGAGGCTCCGAGGCAGGCCGTGACGAGGAAGCCGGATATGAGCCGGATGACGACCAGCCGCAGCGACCTTGTGACGAACGGCGGCCAGCCGCGCAGCAAGATGCCTATGCGGGTGGAGAAGACGGTGGGGAGGAACGACCCCTGCCCTTGCGGATCGGGAAAGAAATACAAGAACTGCCACGGCCGCGAGGCGTAGTGAAATCACGGCTTGTTTCTTGCTTAAGGCCGGAAGTTTGTGCTTAAGTAATTCAATTTTCGCAAGTGCGGAATTTGACAAGGGCTTCTGCCCGTCGGCCGTGAGGCCGTAAAAATCCCCCTTATAGGGGGTGCAGGGGGTTGGTACAAATAAAAAGTGCGTGGGGAATAAAAGGTTGTTATAATGGTATAGTTCTGACACTCAGTGAGTTTGAATATACGGGACTTTGTAATTTTTTATTGGAAATATGGCGATGAAAGAGCAGCCGGCAGGCAACATAAATGCGGTGAGCAGAATCTCTGCGGGGACGGTGTTCAAGGGCGAGATCGAGTCCAAGTCGGACATCAGGATAGACGGAACGTTTGACGGCAAGATCACGACGGTAGGCCGCGTGGTCGTAGGCGAGGGGGCTCTCGTCAAGGGCGAGGTGAGCTGCGAGAACGCCGACATCTTCGGCGCTTTCGACGGAAGCATAACAGTCCGCGACATCCTTTCGCTCAAGTCGGCCTGCAACGTGAAAGGGGACCTTGAGGTCTCCAAGCTCTCCGTGGAGCTCGGGGCTTCGTTCGACGGAACCTGCAAGATGATGCACAAGCAGCCGGCGAACGCACCCGCACCCGCAGCCGCAGCCAAGTCACAGAACAATAAGTAAAGTTTTGAAATAATACAAAAACAATGAAAAGAGCATCATTTGCAATCATCGCCCTGCTGGGGGGGGCATTATTCGTCTCCTGCGACAAGAACAGCACTTCTGCTGACTCCAAGGGCGTCTATGACATCACGGCGACAACGGCGACGGCCTGGTACAAGGGAGTCGGCGTGGTGAATGGCAAGACGGCGGACTTCGACACATACCTGCTTTCCCTCCAGAGCTCAAAAGTCGAGTTCAACGACAACGGCTACACCGGGGTAGGCACGGCGTTCCTCATAGATATGAACACCCCGACCAACGGCGGCAAGGTCTTGCGTCTGGCTCCGGGCACATATTCCCTCCTCTCTGCGGATTCGGAAGCGGAGGACTATGTCTTCTATGCCGGAAGCGAGAACAAGGGTGAGGTCGGCGTAAGTTATGTCTATTTCCGGGAGTCGGAGAAGACTGTCGGAAATTATTATCCGATAACAGGCGGCTCGTTCACGGTCGAGACAGGATCCACCACGGCCAATGTTTCAAAGTACACAATCAGCGGCAGTTTCGAGACTCCGCACGGCACGTTCAATGTCTCTTACAGCGGCACGCCGGCGTTCGCGGACGCGACTTCCGGTGACGACTCGGGAGACGATTCCGGTGACGGCGAGACCACGAAGATTGACGTCAGCGGGTTCAAGTACGGATATGCATATCATTATGGCCTGGCCTGGAGCGGTATCACCGTCGAAGACTATGCCGACTGGTATGTCATCCTCGGTCAGAAGAAAGGCTTTGATATCGAAAATGATGTGTGCCTGTACCTTGACATCTTGACGGCAGCCGGCTATAAAGAGGAGATTCCGGTCGGGAAATATGAATATATCGACGAGGTCTCTGACGAAACCGTGGCTCCGTTCAAGCTTGTGTACGGTGATGTGGATGAGGACGATTATTGCTACGGCACCTGGTATTATGGCGAATGTGTGGACGAGGAGGAGGGCGAGTACGAGTATTTCGGCGCCACGGACGGTTATGTCACTGTCAGCAAGGCGGACGGCAAGTATCACTTTGAGGTGAATTTTGAGGATTCATTCGAAAACGGTGAAGTGACCGGCAGCATCACGCTGGAGTCTCTTGAATTCAGCGACAAATCATCATCATATTCGACCGAATCCGCGTCGGTGAAAGGAGCGTTCCCCGCTCTGCGGCGTCAGGCTGCGGGCGGAGTGTCGCTGCGCCACATCGGAGCGGCGAAAGCCCGGAAGGTGAAGTCCGGGGCCGCCGAAGTTCCGGCGTTCGTTGCGAAAAATTTCCGTAATACGGAAAAATAATCGTAACTTCGCCGCTGCTGCGGCAATGGGGATGTTCTGGTTTTGACAGCATCTGACATTGGACGGTAAGCACGCCGGGCGTCGGAGGTTTGCCCGTTAATCTCAGCTTCCGAACAATTAGTTGGCAACAACTCTTATGCACTCGCTGCCTAGTCCTACCAAGTAGAACGGCTTAATCTCCGGAGCCAAGGCTGCTCCGGAGACGAGTATCCCGCCAGTCTTTTCCGGCTGTTCAGCACTGGTATATGGGGTATCATCCAAACGGCCTGCCCGACGCCGACTCGGCTGAGTGTCGCCAAGCAATAGCCGATAAGCCGCAGCTGGCCCGCCATCCGGCAGGCTGCGGTCGAAAACCAAAGGAAGGCTAAGCGTGTAGAAAGCCACCCGGTGCGGTGTTTGGACGAGGGTTCGAGTCCCTCCATCTCCACAAGTGGTCTTGAAAATCTGGAACTTACGGGAATTACGGACAATCGCAAGGTTGTCCGTAATTTTGTCAAGTAAAGTGTGAAGAGACGGCCGGCTCGTCAGAGCTCCTCGCGGATGTTGTAGGAGTTGCGCTCGGAGCTGCTGCGGGAGATCATCTCGCAGACGAAGCCTGCGAGGAACATCTGGATGCCGACCACGAGAGCGACGAGGGCGAGGTGGAACAGCGGCTGGTCGGTTACGGGGCGGAACGCCTCATTGTGCGCCTGCTGGACGAGCTTCTCGATTATGACCCAGAGGGCTATGACCCCGCCGACGAAGAAAGTGACAAGCCCCGTGAACCCGAAGAAATGCATCGGCTTCTTGCCGAACGTGCTGAGGAACCAGAGCGAGAGCAGGTCGAGAAAGCCGTTCGTGAATCGGCTCAGGCCGAACTTGCTCTTTCCGTACTTGCGCTTCTGGTGATGCACGGGCTTCTCCGTGATGCGGGTGTAGCCGGCGTTCTTCGCGAGGTAGGGGATGTAGCGGTGCATCTCGCCGTAGACCTCGATGTCCTTCACCACCTCGTTCCGGTAGGCCTTCAGCCCGCAGTTCATATCGTGCAGCCGGATTCCGGTGATTCTCCGCGCCGTGGCGTTGTAGAGCTTCGACGGGAGGTTTTTCGTGAGCTTGTTGTCCTGGCGGTGCTGTTTCCATCCGGAGACGATGTCCCAGCCCTCCTCCGTGATCATCCTGTACATCTCCGGAATCTCCTCGGGGGAGTCCTGCAGGTCCGCGTCCATCGTCACGACCACGCGCCCTTCCGCAGCCTTGAACCCGCAGTAGAGGGCGGCCGACTTGCCGTAGTTGCGGCGGAACGAAATCCCCCTTATGCGGCCGTCGTCCTTCGCGAGCCTCTGAACCGTAGCCCACGACCCGTCGGTGCTGCCGTCGTCGACCATTATGACCTCATATTTCCACGGCCTGTCCTTCAGCGCCGAACGGATCCATCCGGCGAGTTCCGGCAGCGACTCCTCCTCGTTGAAGATGGAGATGACTATCGACAGATCCTTGGCATATTCCTTTTCCCCTTTCATATTCCCGTCTGTTTGAGCATATTCCCGTCCGTTTGAGGCGTCTGTCATTGTTCTTCGACGTCGGAGTCCTGATCCCCGTCGCGGAAACCGGCGAACGGATCTTCCTCCGGGATGCTCCGCGAGAGAATGGACGCGAGCACGGTGCCGTAGAGAAAGCAGTAGATGAAATTCGAGAAGAAGACGATTCCTGGCATATTCCCTTTCATATCCTCGATGGCCGCGAGCGAGTTGGAGTCAAGCCGGGAGGAGTACTGCTGCTGGATGAACGCGAACGACTGTTCAAGAGCCTCCGGATTGACATAGAGGACGTTGGCGAGGTTCACGGCGGCGAATATCAGCGCGGAGAAGAGCGCCGAGTACATCCCGAGCTTGAAAGTGTGCCTCCGTCCGACCCCCTCCGCGCCGGCGGCGAGCCTCCGCATAAAGAATCTCATCAGAAGTATGCAGCCCGCGAATTTCGCCATCCAGAGAATCATTGTGACGGCAGTCATCGCGACCGCAGATGAAAACAGCTGCGTAAGGCTCTGTGTTATGAACAGATAGGCGGAAGAAACCGCCCCGAGCGCGAGGCCCGCGACAGACGCCCTGTTCAGAAGTTCCCTTTTTGTAATCTCTTCGTTCATATTTGTCCGTATTGTCGGGTAAACCGCACAAAGATAGAAAAAAATTCCTACCTTTGTCCGCTTGTTCGGTGACTTGCCGCATAAGAAGCTGTCCGGGGGCGGTTCCAGGAGCCTGTTATGCTGAATGTCACTTTATATGTGCCGCGTTCACAGGCGGCGAAGTTTAATTCTGAATCGGCGTCGGCTTCTTTTGTGTTGAAGAACGCGGGTTCAAAAACAATGAAATTATGATTGAGATCACATTCCCCGACGGAGGCGTGAAGTCTTTCGAGAAAGGCGTCACCGGTTATCAGATTGCGCAGAGCATAAGCCCGAGACTCGCTTCGGAAGTTCTGGCGATGACGGTCAGGACGGCCGGAGACGACACGGCGGGGAAGGGGGTGCAATACGACCTCGACCGCCCGATAGAGTGCGACTGCGCGGTGACCTTCCACAAATGGGAAGACGACGAGGCGAAGCACGTGTTCTGGCACTCCACCTCGCACCTTATGGCGCAGGCTCTGGAGGCCCTCTATCCGGGGGTGAAGTTCGGCATAGGCCCGGCTATCGAGAACGGATTCTACTACGACGTCGACCTTCAGGGGCGTCAGATCACCGAGGCTGACCTCAAGGCCGTCGAGGACAAGATGATGGAGTTCGCCCGCACCAAGGAGGCGTTCGTCCGCAGGGAGGTCTCGAAGGCAGACGCGCTCAAGACTTTCACCGAGAAGGGCGACGAGTACAAGGTCGAACTTATCAATGAGCTTGAGGACGGGCACATCTCGTTCTACACCAACGGAAGCTTCACCGACCTCTGCCGCGGGCCGCATCTGCGCGACACCTCGGTCATCAAGGCGGTGAAACTCACGGCGATAGCGGGGGCGTACTGGCGCGGAGACCAGAACCGTCAGCAGCTCACCCGCATCTACGGAATCTCTTTCCCGAAGAAGTCGATGCTCGACGAGTATCTGGTTCTTATGGAGGAGGCCAAGAAGCGTGACCACAGGAAGATAGGCAAGGAGATGGAGCTGTTCACCTTCTCTTCCAAGGTGGGGCTCGGACTTCCGCTCTGGCTGCCGAAGGGGGCTGACCTGCGCGGCCGTCTCGAAGAGTTCCTCAAGAAGATTCAGAAGAGCTACGGCTACCTTCCGGTCATCACCCCGCACATCGGAAACAAGGATCTCTACGTGACTTCCGGCCACTATGCGAAATACGGCAAGGACTCCTTCCAGCCGATTCACACCCCGCAGGAGGGCGAGGAGTATCTGCTCAAGCCGATGAACTGCCCTCACCACTGCGAGATCTACCGCAGCAAGCCGCGCTCCTACAAGGACTTGCCTCTGCGCTTCGCCGAGTTCGGCACCGTCTACCGCTACGAGCAGAGCGGCGAGCTCCACGGGCTCACCCGCGTGCGCTGCTTCACCCAGGACGACGCGCACCTCTTCGTGCGTCCGGACCAGCTGAAGGAGGAGTTCGAGAAGGTCATCGACATCATCCTCTATGTGTTCAAGACCCTGAATTTCAAGGAATATACGGCGCAGATCTCTCTCCGCGACCCGAAGAACCCGTCAAAATACATCGGCTCCGACGAGAACTGGGAGAAGGCCGAGGCCGCCATCATCGAGGCTTCCCGCGAGAAGGGGCTTCCGACCGTCGTCGAACTCGGCGAGGCTGCGTTCTACGGGCCGAAGCTGGACTTTATGGTCAAGGACGCGATCGGAAGGAAATGGCAGCTCGGAACGATACAGGTGGATTATAACCTCCCGGAGCGCTTCGGACTCGAATATGTCGGCGCGGACGGTCAGAAGCATCGTCCGGTGATGATTCACCGTGCGCCGTTCGGCTCGCTCGAACGCTTTGTGGCAGTGCTGCTTGAGCACACCGCCGGGAAGCTGCCGCTGTGGCTGACTCCGGATCAGGTGAACATCGTTCCGGTGAGCGAAAAATTCGCCGATTATGCAAAAAAAGTTTGCGGATTGCTGAATAATTCCGATATTCGCGCCTCAATAGACGACCGCAATGAGACGCTCGGCAAGAGGATACGCGAGTCGGAGCTCAAGAGGATTCCTTTCCTTGTCATCGTAGGCGAGAAGGAGGAGGCCGAGGGGCTCGTTTCAGTGCGCCGTCAGGGAGGAAAAGATGAGGGCTTGATGTCGGTTGAGGACTTCATCTCATTGGTCGCCAATGAGGTGAAATCCCAGCTTGCGTGAGCTTGACATTATAGTATTAATTAAACAATAGGAGGGTTTTTCTATCGCAACACCATTTAAACCTGCGCCGCGCCCGCTGGGCCCAAGACCGCAGCAGGGCCGTCCGGCTCCGAACAACAGGAGGAAGGACGATGACGGCTTGAGAATCAATGACGAGATCAGAGTGCCGCAGGTGCGGCTCGTCGGGGACAACATCCCGGAACCGGGGGTATATCCCACCTCGAAGGCTCTGAAACTTGCCGATGAACTCGAACTTGACCTGGTGGAGATCAGCGCGAAGGCGGATCCTCCCGTGTGCAAGATAATCGACTACCAGAAGTATCTCTATCAGCAGAAGAAGAAGGCCAAGGAGATGAAGTCCAACGCGGCGAAGGTGGTCATAAAGGAGATCCGTTTCGGCCCGAACACGGACGAGCACGATTTCCAGTTCAAGCTCAAGCACGCCCAGGAG
>CAVIXF010000100.1:0-7637 GCA_963646585.1 Candidatus Gastranaerophilales bacterium HUM_1
GGATGAGTTATCCTGCAATCAATGCATCAGAACTTATGTCTTTAAGGATTCCGATTCCGCCACTCGAAGAGCAACAGAAGATAGTCGCCTACCTTGACAAAAGAATAACTTTAATTGAAAAATGTAAATGTCAGAGAGAGAGAGAGTTACAAACTCTTAACGAATTAAGGCAGGCTGAAATAGCCTCCGTGGTAACGCGAGGTCTCAACCCAGATGTCCCGATGAAGGACAGCGGTATTCCGTGGATAGGACAAATCCCGGCACATTGGGATATGAAATATCTTTTCCAGGTCGCTCACGAACATTATATATCAAACAAGGAGATACATCACCAAAATCTTCTATCACTGAGCTACGGAAAGATTGTTCATAAAGATATCAACACTACGGAAGGGCTGCTCCCGGCATCTTTTGATACATACCAAGTCATTGAGCCGGGAAATATTGTTTTCCGCTTTACTGACTTACAAAACGATCACAAAAGTTTAAGGGTCGGCTTATCAAAGGAGGTCGGCATTATCACTTCGGCCTATATAGCGGTTGAAGTCGATACAGACTATATATCACCCGAGTACTTCTATTGCACACTTCATTCATTCGATATTAAGAAGTTGTTTTATAGTATGGGTGGCGGATTGCGACAAAGCCTTAATTATAATGGTATTAGAAAATTATATTTACCCATTCCTCCCATCGAAGAGCAAAATGCCATAGTAGAATACATTGAATCCAAGACAGACAAGATAGACACGATGATCGAAGCCTTAAAAGCGGAGATCGACCGTCTCACGGAGTACAAACAGCGTCTGATATCCGATGTCATTACAGGACAGATTGATGTCAGAGACGAAGAAATCTAAATAGCCTATGCCGCACACGGATATGACAGAGAAAGGTCTTGAGACCATAATGGTGGAACACCTCCGTGACCATAACGGTTACGAAGAGGGGCTGTCCTCCGACTTTGACCGGGAATACACTCTCGACCAGGGACGTGTCGAACGTTTCATCCGTTCCACGCAGCCGGAAAAAGCTGAACAGACAATGTGTTTCAGTGCCGAAAGCCAGAGGCGCAGTTTTTTCCGCCGTCTGTCCGACAAAATCGCAGCCGACGGAATCACGAATGTGCTGCGCAAAGGATTCCGTTTCAACGGCCTCCTGTTTGACCTATACTACCCCATTCCGTCAGAACTGAATCCGTCAGCCGCAGACTTCTACCGGAGGAACATCTTCAGTGTCACACGGCAGCTTCACCATTCCGCAGAAAATGCCCTCGACGCTCTCGATGTCTGCATATTCATAAACGGTTTTCCCATAATCACCGCTGAGCTTAAGAATCATTACACGGGGCAGACTGTAAAGAACGCGATCAAACAGTATCAGGAAGACCGTCCGGCCACAGACCCTCTCTTCGCTCCCCGCCGCTGTGCAGTCCATTTCGCTGTCGATGACGAGCAGGTGATGATGTGTTCCGAACTGAAAGGCAAGGACAGCAGTTTTCTTCCTTTCAACAAGGGAGTGAACGGGGGCGCGGGGAATCCGTGGAAAGAATCCAAGATTCTGACAGAGTACCTTTGGCAGGAAATCCTCACGAAGGATTCTCTCGCTGACATTCTCGAGAATTATGCGCAAGTAATAGAAAAAGAAGAGGAAGGCAAGCCGAAGCCTGTAAAGCGGGTTATATGGCCACGCTACCACCAGCTTGACTGTGTCCGCAAACTCCTTTTCGAGACACGCTCCAACCCGGTCGGCCAGCACTTTCTGATTCAGCACAGCGCAGGCTCCGGCAAGAGCAACACCATCACCTGGCTTGCATATCAGCTCGTGACGCTGGTTGAAGATGACGAGAACATCGTGGATTCTGTCATCGTGGTCACAGACCGCGTCAATCTTGACAAGCAGATACGTAACAACATCAACGCATTCAAGCGTCTCTCCAACATTGTGGCCTGGGCGGAGGATTCGACCACATTGAAAGATGCCCTGCAAGGCGGCAAGAAAATAATAATCACTACCATCCACAAGTTCCAGTTCATCCTGGACACCATAGGTGGCTCATTAGGAAGCTTGAACTTCGCAATAATCATTGACGAAGCGCACAGCTCCCAGAATGGGGCGATGTCCGCCGATATGAACATCGTTGTTTCCGGCAGCTCCGAGAACGAGGAAGAAGACATCGAAGACCGCATCCTGAAAATCATCAAAGGGCGCAAGATGGCTCCGAATGTCAATTACTACGCCTTCACCGCCACGCCGAAGAACAAGACTCTGGAGATGTTCGGGACTCCGGTCAGGCAACCGGACGGTCAGACAGGTCATATCCCGTTCCACGAGTACACGATGAAACAGGCCATTGAGGAAGGCTTCATTATGGACGTACTGCGCAACTATACTCCATACAAGAGCTATTACAAGATCATCAAATCGATAGAGTCCGACCCGGAATTCGACAAGAATCAGGCTTCAAAGAAAATACGAGGATTCGTGGAGCGTCAGCTTCAGACAATCAAGGAAAAATCCCTTATCATCGTCAATCATTTCCTTGACAAAGTCGTCGGTGCGCATAAGGTAGGAGGACAGGCTCGCGCAATGGTCGTAACCTCCAGCATCCTCCGTGCGATTGAGTTTTACTATGCAATAACGAAGCAGTTGGAGGAAATGCACAGTCCGTACAAGGCCGTCGTCGCCTTTTCTGGAGAAAAAGAGTATTGCGGGAAGACGGTCACGGAAGCGACGATAAACGGTTTTCCGTCATCTGAAATTGAGGAGAAGATAGAAACAGACCCATATCGCATTCTCGTCGTGGCCAACAAATTCCAGACAGGCTATGACCAGCCGCTGCTGCATACGATGTATGTCGACAAACAGCTTTCAGATGTAAAGGCCGTGCAGACCTTGTCTCGTCTCAACCGTTTCCACCCGAAGAAAAAGGATACGTTCATCCTCGACTTCGCCAACGACCCGGCGGACATTCAACGTGCATTCCAGACCTATTACAAAGGCACGTCGCTCTCACACGAGACAGACCCGAACAAACTCAACGACCTCATCGAGATTGTAGAAGACGCCAACATCTACACCGATGAAGATGTCCTTGAGTTCAACAGGCTCTATTGGACTTCGGCTCCGCGTGAAGACCTTGATGCCATAATCAACCGCTGTGTCGCCCGGTTCAAGGAGGAACTGCCGGAAGAACGTCAGATAAAGTGCAAAAGCGCGATCAAGGGTTATGTCCGCACTTATCCTTTCCTCGCCGCAGTGATGCCGTTCATCAGCCCGGAATGGGAAAAGCTCTACCATTTCTACTATTATCTGGGGACAAAACTGCCGAAGCTGGCGATAGATGACTGGACGGAAGGCCTTATCGAATCAATCGACTTCGACAAATACCGTATTGTCGAGCAGGAAGAGGTCAATCTGTCACTCTCCGACACGGATGCGGAGATAGACCCGGTGCCGGTTACTGCCGGCGGAGGCAAGCCGGAGCCTCAGATGGAATCCCTTTCAAAAATAATCGAGGACTTCAACACTCTCTACGGAGGCATCGAATGGGAGCACGCCGACACCGTCCGCGCACAGATTCAACAGCTCCCTGGTCTTCTTGCGAAAAGCGAATCATTTGTCAATGCTGTCCACAATTCTGACAGCGACACGGCTCAGCTCCAATGCAATACCGACCTGTTCCAGATAGTCATCAATATGATGGCCGAAAACACCGAATTTGCCCGTAACTATCTCGACAACGAGACCTTCCGCAATTTCGTAAACTCCCGTGTCTTCCGGCAAGCCAGCGCGATGGTATAAATCCCTTCGACGATAAGAGAAAAACTCAAACAACAAATATGAAAAAAGTCATAACATATTTATTTATCAGCCTCTGCGTATGCTGGGGACTGAACGCCCAGCCGGGGGTGTTCGCCGTGCACGAGGCTTCCGGGTCCGGCCGGGGGCTGACTATGGAGGAGGCGGTGCTCGGGAAGGGGCTGCGTGTCAGATTTCCGGAATTCGAGTGGCTTGAAGAGGATTTCGGGGTTGAACGGGCGGTGAGCGAGCGGGTTGACGGGCTGTCGCAGATCAGCGTCGACGGGAAGGTCATCGTGAAGGCTGAGGAGCCGGGGATTGTCTATGGCGAGGCCGTGAGCCGCTACGAGTTCGGGATTGACGGAGGGCTTTTCTGGTCTCCGGACAGTCTGAAACTGGCTTTCTACCGCAAGGACGAGAGAGGGGTGACGGATTTCCCGCTGCTCGACATCACGACCCGCACGGGGACGCTGCGGACAGTCAAATACCCTATGGCGGGGATGACTTCGGAGCGGATAAGCCTCGGAGGTTTTGACCTGACGGACGGAGGCATCAGATATATGGATGTCACCGACTTCACCCCGGAACGCTATCTGACGAACATCAGCTGGACTCCGGACTCGAAAAGCATTCTGATTCAAGTGCTTGCGAGAAGCCAGAAAGAGATGCGTCTGAACCGCTACGACGCCGCCACGGGAGAGTTCCTCGGGACGGTCCTCACGGAGACGAACGACAGATATGTCGAGCCGAGCGACCCTGTCCGCTTCATCAGGGACGGCAAAGCCGCGCACGGACGCTCCGCCACGCAGTTCATCTACCGCACGGACAACCGCGACGGATTCCGCAACCTCTACCTCTGCGACCTTTCGGGGCGCGTGGAGCGGATTACGAAAACGGATGCGGACGTGGAGTACATCGACAATGACGGGAAATGGGTCTATTACTATTCCTCAGAGGTCAGCCCGATTGAAAGGCACATATTCCGGACTGCGCTCAAGAGAAACTCCAGGGGAGAGTTCTCCGTGCCGTCGAAACCTGCGGCCGAACGGCTCACGGAGGAGTCCGGCTGGCACGACGTCGTGAAACTCGACACCGATTCGGGTCTGCTCTACGAAATGTACAGCAGCCTCAACGTCCCCTGCACCGTGCAGAAGATTCAGCTCTGGGGCAAGGCCGGCAAAGACGGGATTCTGAAGTCCCGGAAAGAGGTGATTTTCCGTGCCGGCGACCCGAGCGGAGACTTCGGATTCTGCGAGATAGACCTTGGAACGGTGAAGAGCGCGGACGGGCTGTACGACAACTACTACCGCCTCATAAAGCCGAAGGACTTCGACCCGGCGAAGAAATATCCCGTAATTCTCTATGTCTATGGAGGGCCGCACTCGCAGCTCGTCAACAACTCCTGGCTGGGGCAGCTGCGCTACTGGGAGATGCTTATGGCGCAGCGGGGCTACATCGTCTATGTCCAGGACAACCGGGGCACGCTCTACCGTGGGGCGGAGTTCGAGAAGGCCATCTGGAGGAACTGCGGAAAGGCCGAGATGGCGGACCAGATGAAGGGGGTCGATATGCTGAAAAGCCTGCCATATGTCGACGCGGACAGAATCGGAGTCCACGGCTGGAGCTACGGCGGATTTATGACCATCTCGCTGATGACGACCTATCCCGACACTTTCAAGGTCGGAGTCGCCGGAGGTCCGGTGATCGACTGGAAATGGTACGAGGTGATGTACGGGGAGAGGTATATGGACAACCCGGCCGTCAATCCGGAGGGCTATGAAAGCACGAGCCTCATCGGCAAGGCGAAAAACCTGAAGGGAAAACTTCTCATCTGTCAGGGAGCGATTGACGACACCGTAGTGTGGGAGCACAGCCTCAGCTTCATCCAAAGGTGCATCGACCTCGAAATCCCGGTCGATTACTTCCCCTATCCCACCGCGAAGCACAATGTCTTCGGCCGCAACCGCATCCATCTGATGGATAAGGTCACGGCCTACTTCGATGACTATCTTTAGCAATCCGCGCCGTATTCGTCCCGACTACATTCTTTCGGGGAGTTTGATTCCCAATATATCCATCGCCTTGGTAAGAACCCTGGCGATCAGCTCGATGAGGCGGAGCCTGAAGGCGAGAACCGCCTTGTCCTCCTCGCGCAGAATCGGGGTGTCGTGGTAGTACTGGTTGAACTCCTTGGCGAGCTCGTAGGCGTAGTTCGCCACCACCGCCGGGGAATGCGCTTCGCCGGCTTCCGCAATCTTGTTCGGGAAGTTGTTGAGTATCTTCACGATGCGAACCTCTTTCGGGTTCAGTTCGACATTTTCGGAAGCGGCCGTGCGGTCGATTCCCTGGGCAACGGCCTTGCGGAGGATTGACTTGATCCGGGCGTGGGTGTACTGGATGAACGGACCCGTGTTCCCGTTGAAGTCGATGCTCTCCTTGGGATCGAAAAGCATTGTCTTACGCGGATCGACCTTGATTATGAAATACTTGAGCGCACCGAGAGAAAGCATCTTGAACAGTTCGTCCTGCTCCTGAGCTGTCATATCGTCAAGCTTGCCGAGTTCGAGAGAGGTCTCCTTCGCGGTGTTGTACATCTTCTCGAGAAGGTCGTCGGCGTCGACCACCGTCCCCTCGCGGGACTTCATCTTGCCCTCGGGCAGCTCCACCATTCCGTAGGAGAGATGGTATATGCTGTCAGACCAGTCGAAGCCGAGCTTCTTGAGTATGAGCTTGAGCACCTGGAAGTGATAGTTCTGCTCGTTCCCGACGACATAAATCAGTTCGTCGAGACTGTACTCCTCGAAACGCCGCTCCGCCGTGCCGAGATCCTGGGTCATATAGACGGACGTGCCGTCGCTCCTCAGAAGCAGCTTCTTGTCGAGTCCGTCGGAGGTCAGGTCGCACCACACCGAACCGTCGGGATGACGCTCGAATATCCCCATATCCAGACCCTTCTGCACCAGAGCCTTGCCGAGAAGATAGGTCTGAGACTCGTAATATATTCTGTCAAAGGATATTCCCAAATCCGAATAGGTCTTGTCGAAGCCCCGGTACACCCACGAGTTCATCTTCTCCCACAGGGCGCGGACCTCCGGATCCCCCTGCTCCCATTTGAGCAGCATCTCCTGCGCCTCCTTCAAGCACGGAGCGTTCTTCTCCGCATCCTCCTCGGACATTCCGCCGGAGACAAGCTCCTCGACCTCCTTCTTGTAGAGGTCGTTGAACGCCACATAGCAGTCGCCCACGAGATGGTCGCCTTTCTTGCCGGAAGTCTCCGGAGTCTCGCCATTCGCGGTCTTGAGCCAGGCGAGCATAGACTTGCAGATGTGTATTCCCCTGTCATTGACGAGATTGACTTTCAGCACCTTGTGCCCGTTGGCCTCCAGAAGGCGTGAAACCGACCATCCGAGCAGGTTGTTGCGCACGTGCCCGAGATGAAGCGGCTTGTTAGTGTTCGGTGAGGAGAACTCCACCATAATTGTCTTTCCCGTCGGAGGAAGCTGGCCGAAGTCAGACTGCGCGAAAGCCTCCGCGAACACTTCGTTCCAATAGAGGTTTGAAAGCGAAATGTTCAGGAATCCCTTCACAGTGTTGTATGCGCCGACTTCGGGGACATTCTCCGTCATCCACTTCCCCATCGCGTCGCCGGTGGCTTCCGGAGCGAGATGCGACATCTTCAGAAGCGGGAACACGACAAGTGTGTAGTCGCCCTCGAATTCTTTTCTTGTAATCTGAACCTGCAGGAGAGACGCCTCGACTTCAGCGCCCCACAGCTGCCTGACCGCCTCGGCCGCACGGCCGGCGATGAGTTTTTCCGGTGTCAATGTCATTGTACT
>CAVIXF010000101.1:0-7591 GCA_963646585.1 Candidatus Gastranaerophilales bacterium HUM_1
TGGCGGTCTTCGGGCAGCAGGAGGTTCAGCAGCTGGATGAGGATCTTCTTGTTCCTGGGCGAGGCGAGTACGGCCTTGAAGCCCGAATCCGAGAGCAGGCTCGCGAATCTGGTGAGTTTCGGTCCGTTCGTTTCTGTCGGTCGTTTTGCGGTCATAAAATCTTGTCTTAAAGTTACGCCTGCAAAGCAACGAAAAAACAGCCGTTGAAAGAAAATTTCAACGGTTAAGTTGCAAAATCGCCCTCCCGCTGCGCTGGAGGGGCGAAAATTTTCTCCGAGTTTTGGAACGACCCCGCGACCGGAAAATTCGCGAAAAGTTTTTCACGCCATCCAACACATTACAGCACAAAGACTTGACAACAGCCGTCATTCAAGAGCCGTTGAATTGGAAGCCGGTCGTTTTTGTTCGCAATAAGCCTGATTTATCGGGCGCGGAACCTTGCGAAGGTGCGTTCCACCGCCGTCATTATGTTATCTGCGGTATGCTCCGGATTGAATTCACGCTCAATCTCCTTTGACCTCGCCCCGAAAGCCTTGAGATCCACGGCGTGAAAGTAATCGAGAGCCTCCACTACGCTGTCCTGATTCAGAGGGTCGAAAGTTATGCCGTTCTCTCCCTTGTGCACGAGCTCCGGATGGCAGCCGTTGTAGACGGAGCAGGCTACCGGCAGGCCGCAAGCCATCGCCTCGGGGACGACCAGACTCCAGTTGTCTTCGAGAGTGGAGATCACGAACACGTCGCAGGCAGCATAATACTTGTAAATCCGGGAATAGTCGACGCCCCCGACGAATATTATCGCCGAATTGCCTCCATACTTCTCTTTCAGCGCCGGCAGTTCCGGGCCGTCGCCGACCAGCACGATCTTGTCTTCCGGATATTTTTCCAGATGCTTCAAATACCCCTCAAGGAGGTGGGACACCCCCTTGAGGGGTATCATACGTCCCACAAGGACGTATGATACCCCGCAAACGCCATTCTTACCCCCCCCAGAACGGTTCTTCGGATGCAGGCCAGCTCCTCGGCCGAAAGCTTTGACACGCTGGCGGCAAGCCCCTCGCTGTCGGCGCACATCGCACCGGTGAAGATTTTTTCAGCGGAGACTCCCATCGACATCAGGTATTCTTTTGTCAGAATGCCGTTGACTACATAGCCGTCCACGAACATTCCCACAAATTTCCTGTACATCCTGCGCCAGAAAGGACAATTGCGCTCCGTATGGGCAGTCCTCTCGTATGCTATCATCAGCGGTATCCTGTGGACGACGGAATACCACAGCGCCCAGGGCGTGAACTGGAAGAACCCTTCCGCAATCATCAAATCCGGCTTCACGGACTTTATCATCGAATACAGTCCGGAAGGATACGGCACGGATATGTGCGTGTTCGAGAAATCCTGCGCCCTCCCAAGAACGAACTGCTTCTCATTCTTCAGCCCTCGGGCGTTGTCCCCGAGCACTCTCCTGATTTTCTCGTTGCAGCGTTCCGGAATCCGGTTCACGCTGTAGATCAGGTGGAAATCGCCGTCGCAACGTCTGTTCAGTTCGGCGTACAAAGGAATCCGATAGTCCAGAAAGGACGGATTCACCCAAAGAAGTTTCATCGCATTCGATTATTCGTAAGAAGCTGTTTTGAAAACAGCTTCCAAGTGTCACATATTCTTCTTGAAGTCATCTATGACACCCTCATAGTATGTCTCCATTTCTTCTATGACGGACTCCATCGAAAACCGGCTTTCGATTTTTTCTTTCGCATTCGCCCGGATCCGCGAGACGGCCGCCGCGTTCAAGGACAAGGCATATTCAAGTTTATCCACCATCGCCTCCGCATTTCTCGGTTCAATCAGAAAGCCGTCAACTCCGTCGCTGATTATCTCCGCCATCCCGCCATTGCGGCTTCCGACAACGACATTCCCGGCCAGCATCGCCTCAAGACACACCAGAGGCAGATTCTCCCACCAGGACGGGAAACAGGCGATTTTTGCGGAAGAATATTCCCGCCTGAGACTGTCCCTGTCAAGATTCCCCAGAAATGAGCACCATTCATAATTGCTGTCCCGGACATCCTGCCGCAGCTTCAAAGCGAAGGAGCCGTCTTTCTTTCCCGCGATTCTCAGATTGACCTCCGTGCCACGTCTCCTGACAAGAGCGCAGGCTCCCACCAAATCACCGATCCCCTTGCTTTCGGCCACGGTTCCGACATATAGAATCGTATTCTCTGAATATTCCGTGTCCTCCCTGGTCCATAAAGCCGTGTCAATCGGATTATAAATCACCCTGATTTTGTCCGTGACCTCCGGGAGATACCGTGCGAACCATCTTTTCAGGCTTTCTGAACAGGATGTCACATATCTGGCTTTCCGGAGAACCTCCAGCTCCCTCCGCCCGGTCAGGCAGTCGACAAAAGTCCGCAAGCCGCATCTTCTGATTCCGAACGTATCCCGGTCCAGCAGCGTCGGTGTGTGCAGGCGTATCACCACGGGAATGTTCAGCCTTGACAGGAAATATGCCTCCGCACCGTACTCCGGAGCTTCGATGATGTCAATGCCGTCAATTCGCCGGAGCGCGTCCAATATCTTTCTGCGGTAGGAGAAGAAGCGGTAAAACGCCCGAAATTTTCTGACGGGAGTCGTCTTCTCCACACCGGGAATCACGAAGTCCCCTCCGGACAGCCTTATGACCCTGACCCCGTTCCGCATCGTGTCGGAAGACATCCTCGTGTCATCGGAGGCGCACAACACGGTCACGGTATGTCCTTTTCTGCTGAGACTCAAAGACATTTCGTACACATAGGAGGCGATCCCCCCCCCACGGGACGTGGGGACATATTCACGGCTGACAAAGACGATGTTCATAGCGTCATCAATTACTCAAGTTTCGTATATATCCTACTTCAGGCCGATGATTTTCAGGGACATTTTATTCGGCAGCAGGCCGAGCAGGAAAAGAGGGACGAAGACCGTCACGCAGCCGCCGTCCGACAATGCCCTGAGGGCATTTCGGGAGCATTTCCTTCCCATCCCGATTTCAAGCATAATGACGCACTGTATCTTGCGCCACCGCAGGACATATTTATGCAGTTCGCGCTTCAATCCGGCGTCACACGCATTCCTCTCCAGCTCGCAGAGCCCCTCCAAGACGAAATCCCTTTCAGAGAATCTCTCCCTGACTTTGCCGGAACCCCTGTCGGAGGGCTGCACATTGAACACCGCCGTGACTTTGCGGCTCAAAGCGATCCGATACCGGGCGGCGAGACGCGCCCAGGTGAGCAGGTCTTCGCCGCTCTTCACGCCGGCCGGGAAGCCCCCGACCGACTGAAGCGCCGCTCTGCGGACCATAACGGAGGAGGACCATAACGGAGGATTGGAACAGGAGGCCACCTCGAAATAGTGCGTCAGTTCCCCGCACTCCCCTTGGAATGGGAGGCGGCGGATGACAACGGGGGAAGTCGCGCCGTCCGCATAGCGGAATTCGTAGCCTGTGCCGAAGACAGCGCACTCCGGAAATTTCTCCGCGAGGACGGCAAGCGTCCCGAGGTGGTCGTTCTTCCACTCGTCGTCCGCGTCAAGAAATGCGACGAACTCCCCGCGAGCCGCCTCGACGCCCCTGTTGCGGGCGAGGGAGACACCGGTGTTCTTCTGTCTGACAAGACGCAGACGGGGAATGCCGAGGCTTTCGACAATCTCCGCCCCGCCGTCGGTGGAGCCGTCGTCCACGACCACGATCTCATAGTCCGTGAAAGTCTGCGCCGTCACAGAAGCGAGCGTCCGCGCCACGCAGCCGGCCTTGTTGTACAGAGGTATTATGACAGATATCATATTTTCTTGTTCTTGGGGAACATCCCCAACTCCGCAAATATACAAACAATTGTGCCAGGCGCAAGCTCCCCGCCATCTTTTCAGCCGCCTTGTTTTCCGTCATCTGTCGGCCGGTCAGCCGAGGCTGCGGACAAGGCGGGAGATCTCCTCGCCGTAGGTCAGCGTCATAAGGTTGTCACGAAGTTTGAGCGGAATGGAGACCGGCGGGACGGCCCGCAGCGTCTCCGCGAGCAGACGGCGGAGCTCCTCCGGGTCGTCCGGCGAAAACGCGAAGCCGTTCCGCCCGTCCTCAATCAGGCAGCGGCTTCCGGCCTTTTCCGACACCAGACAGCGGCATCCTCCGAGCAGGGCCTCCGACGTCACCGCTCCGAACGGCTCGCGGACGCTCGGCAGGACGAAAATGCCGGCGAGGTTGTACCAGGCGAAGAGCGCGTCCCCCTCGAAGCGTCCCGGGAATATGATTCTGCGGTCGCCGGAGGCCTCCCGCCGCAATTCCTCAAGACATTCGCCGCTCCCGACCAGCACGAGGGCGCAGTCGTCCCCGTCGATTCTCCGGAAGGCGTCGATGAGCGCCGGGACATTCTTGACCCCGACCATCCTGCCGACGAACAGCACGACCTTCTTCCCGGCAAGCCCGTATTTCTCCGCCAGAGCCCCGCCGAGCGGAAGCAGCCGGCGGTAGCACCCCCTCATCTTCTTCTCGTCGTAGATTATGGGGAAATATATCCCCTTCCCATATCTTTCCCGGAACAGAGCCACTGCGCGGGAGTCGTTGTTTATGAGATCGTCGAAGCGGGGGATGAGCAGTTTCTCGGCCAGGGCGTGCCTCCTGCTGAACTGGTCGCCGAGGAGCATCTCGTAACTGTCGTCAATCATACTGACGACCCTGTACCCCCCCGGGTCAGACTGCGGTGCAGCAGCACCAGAAGCGGAATCAGCCCGCATTCCGACACCATCACGACGTCAGGACGGAACTCCCTGATCTTCCGGAAGATTCCGGAGGGGATGACTTTCAGCGTCCTCCGGTCCAGATAGGTCGGGACGAAGTCGAACTGCTCCTCGATCTTCGCGTAGTCGAAGGTCTGGTCGTGCAGGTTCCGCCAGGTCAGGCAGATTTCCGCGTCATACTCCCCGGCGAGGCTGTTGAAGAAGTCGATGCGGTAGGGCGCGATTATGGGATGGAACACCAGCAGCCGCTTCCTGCGTGCCGGGACACCGCCTCCTTCGGTCTGGCCGGCAAGCCCCCGTTTCTCCTCCCCGGATGTCTGTGCCCCCGAAGGGCGTGAACTGTGTCCCATAGTCGGAATCTCCTGTGTCAGTGGTTGACGTACAAATCGTAATATCCCCGGATCTTTGTCCTCAGAATCGGAATGACCGTCCTGAAATTGAGCTTATGCGCATTCTCCAGAAAATGCCTTACGAAGAAGCGCAGGGTGTGCGGCGCATCGGCGCGTCTGATGTACCGGGCGTCTACCCCCCAGGCCCGTTTCTGGGATGGATATCAACCTGTTGGGAATCACCAGATAACGGTCTTCGTCATCGGCGGTCTCCACGGTCATATCCCTCTTCAGGAAGTGCACATACATATACTCTTTTCTCCGCACCTCGTTCCCGACGGCGGCGAGACGGAACAGCCGCCCGTTCTCGTAACTGAATATGAACCTCCTGTTCTCGGCCTTGTCCTCCGGATCCAGATGGTCAAGTTTGAAATTATATACGAAACTCGAAAGGTTGGCGAAGGTCTTTTCCCTGTATATGGGTATATTCATATAGTCATATAGCCGGATTATGAAGTCTTCGTCAGTGAAACCGGCCTCCGGCGACTGAAGAAGGGGACGGATCGACTCTTCGCCCATCCTCTCCCGGAAAATGCTGTTGTTCCTGCCGTTGTTCCGGAAAAGGGTGGAGTGCCCCTGATAACCGATTTTTTCATATCGCCCCAGAACCTCGGGGGTCAGGAAACGCCTGATGTCGCCCCAGATGAGGTCTATGTCACAGAAGCCCCAGAAGTCGTAGCCCGCGACGTATTCGGGGAAGGCCGCGCCGTAGACGACCTTATAGTCGCACAGCTTGTAAGGCTTCTCCAGGCTTATCGGGTAGTCGAACAGCTTCTGCATCCGCTCCCGCACGGCCTCGAACGTGGTGTAGACAGTCCGGACATTCGGCGGGTAATTGAACGGACGTTCGTCGTCGGTCAGTATCAGCCAGTCGACGGTCGGGTTGTTCCCGCAGCTGTGCAGCCACGCGGGAAAGATTCCGGGAAACCGTCCGAAATAGGGCACTATGTACAATATGGTCGCCATCCTCTCTGACGGCCGGGTCGCAGCTCCGTTCATCGCATTCACTCCTTTATCTTCCATTCGAGGGTGTTCACTCCGTCGCGGAGGGCGAAGTTCAGGCCCGCCTTCACCACCGGCTTGCCCGTCTGCCTGAACGCCCCGGCGTAGCCTCGGGACTCGATCTGCGCGAGAGCGTCATCGACGCTGCCGTTGAGCTTCAGCTCCAGGACGTAGACCGAGGAGACCGTCTCAAGCGTGATGTCGATCCGGCCTTTCGCCGTGCGCTGCTCCACCTGGATGCGGTAGCCCGTGAGCAGGGCGAAGATGACGTAGAGCAGCTGCTGCCAGTGACCCTCGTAGTTCGTGTTGTCGCAGTAGGGCACGGTCTCCAGGAAGTCCGCGAGAAGGCGCAGGGCCGCGTCGAGCTCGCCGCGCTTGAGAAGAACCGACATCTTGGCGATGGCCACGTCACATTTCTCCGCGTAACCGCCCAGATAGTTCGGGAGCAGGCTCTCGAACAGTCCGACCCTTATCTCCCCGTTCGGAATGTCGAGAGTGTAGAGGTCAGTGTCCGGGTCGTAGTCCTTGATGGTGACATAGCCGCTCTGGTAGAGCAGCGGGGTGAGCGTCGTCATCGTCTCCGTCGCCGCGTCGAATGCGGAGGACTTGACCTGCGTAGGCTTGAGGTCGTCAGGACGCACGCCGAACTTCCGCATCATATCGAGGAGATAGGTCGGAGTTCCCGAGCCGAACCAGTAGGAGTTCAATTTCCCGTCGGCGAAGCAGTTGAGCAGGCTGAACGGGTTGTAGACGTCGGGCGACGGCCAGCAGAAGTGATAGCCGTCGTAGCGGCTCCGAAGTTCCTCCACCGTCGCCTCGCGGCTCAGGCCCAGCTGCGCCGACAGACGGCCGATGTCGTCCGACATCTGGGTTAGCAGCTCCTCGCCCGTGATTCCGCAGATTCCCGCATACGGCTCGTCCATCGAGATGTTCTTGATGTTGTTCAGCTCGCTGAAGATGCTCAGCTGCGAGAACTTGGTGATCCCCGTCAGGAACACGAAGCGGAGCATCGGCTCGCAGTCCTTGAGCGGGCTGTAGAAGTTGCGCATCACATTGCGCAGGACGGGCAGCTGCGTCTCCTCGTGCATCACGTCCAGAAGGGGCGCGTCGTATTCGTCTATAAGGACGACCACCTGACGGCCGCTCCTTTGGTACGCGGTCGTGATGAGGTCTATCAGCCGGTTGTTGACACCTCTGGCCGGTTCGGCAATCCCCCATTTCTCCTCCTCCACGCGGAGACGGTAGCCCAGATAGTCCTCCAGCTGCTCCCGCTCCATATGCTTGCCGCCCGCCATACTGAAATGCAGCACAGGGTACTCCGTCCACTCCGTCTCCAGCCTCCCGGCGGCGAGACCCTCGAACAGATCCTTCCGCCCCTCGAAATAACTCTTGAAAGTCGAGAGCAGCAGGGACTTCCCGAAGCGGCGCGGACGGCTCAG
>CAVIXF010000102.1:0-7544 GCA_963646585.1 Candidatus Gastranaerophilales bacterium HUM_1
GACCAGGGGCGTCTCATACAAATACCAATAAATGATGATGTCTTAGAAACTGCGAAGTCGCTATCTTTGCGGCTCGGTTGGCAAGTGTAAGGTGGCCGGCAGGTGCAAGGCCCGGACAAAATTCAGATGAAAAGAATCGCAGTCATATTGTCGCTCGCGCTGATGTCAATCCAGGCGTTGGCCCAGAGGCACATAATCTCCGGAACGGTCGTCGATTCCAAGAGCGGCGAGGCCGTCGCAGGCGCGGCCGTCAATGTCGAGGATCTGGGACTGTGGTCGGTCACCGAAGCCGACGGAAGCTTCGCCCTGCCGGAAGTCAGCCCGGGAAGATACACACTTCTCTTCTCCTGCCTCGGCTATGTGGACAGGGAGCTGACCATAACCGTCAACCGGGACATCACGGAGCTCAAGGTGAAACTTGACCTCAACACGCTCGCCCTCAAAGGGGTGACGGTCACGGCGGAAAGGGACAGGGACGGGCTGAACACCTCGCTCAGATTCGGCGCGAACGCGCTTGAGCATCTCCAGATGTCCAACATCGCCGACATCGGCGCGCTGCTCCCCGGCGGCAAGACCGTAAACCCGGACCTCACGACGGACAACGTCATATCCCTCAGGGACGGAGGCCTGAGCACGGGGAACGCCGCCTTCGGGACCGCCCTCGAAGTGGACGGGGTGAGGGTCGGGAACAACGCATCCTTCGGGACGATGTCAGGCACGGGGACGAGGAACATATCCACGGAGAACATACAGTCGATAGAAATCATCACCGGAGTGCCGTCGGCGGAATACGGAGACCTCAACAGCGGGATGGTGAAAGTCAACACCCGAAAGGGGCGCACGCCGCTCAACATTACCTTCGCCGTGAACCCCCGCACCTATCAGACTTCGGCTTCAAAAGGAATCGACCTTGGGAGGAACAGGGGCGTGCTCAACCTAAGCGGAGAATGGGCGCGGGCGACGCAGAAGCTCTCGTCCCCATATTCCTCCTATTCGAGAACCGGAGTCTCGGCATCCTACAGCAACACTTTCCGGGACATTCTGAAATTCGAAGCCGGGGCGACAGGGAACATCGGAGGGATGAACAGCAAAAACGACCCGGACGCATACGCCGGGACCTGGGACAAGGGGCGGGACAACGTGTTCAGAGCCAACACCTCGCTCACCTGGCTGCTGAACAGGCCTTGGGTCACGAACGTCAAATTCGACGCTTCGGTGAACTACAACGACAAGCTCGCGCAGAGCCATCTCCACTCCTCGGCGGCGTCAAACCTGCCCGCCGTGCACTCGGAGACCGAGGGCTACCACCTCGCCACACGGCTTCCTCTGGACTATTTCTCGGACAAGGTCGTGGACTCCCGGGAACTCGACTTCGCCGCATCGCTCAAATACGAATGGTTCAGGAAGACGGGCGGCGTCACGAGCAAACTCAAGGCCGGAGTGCAGTGGAAAGCCAACGGCAATGTCGGCGAGGGGGAGTATTATGCCGACCCCGCCCTCGCTCCGGACGGCTACCGCCCGAGACCCTACAGCCAGTATCCGTTTATGCACAATCTGGCGCTCTACGCGGAGGAGGACCTGACCGTTCCGGTCGGGAGCACGAAACTCCAGCTGTCAGCGGGCCTGAGGCTTGAGAACCTGTTCGTGAAGAACACGAAATACAGGAACGTCAGCAGCCTCTCCCCGAGGTTCAACGCGAAATGGAGACTTATGGACGCTCTCACGCTGAGAGCCGGATGGGGAGTGAGCGAGAAACTTCCGTCGTTCCACATCCTCTACCCCGTGCAGCAGTACCGCGACATCCAGACCTTCGGATTCTCCCACGGAGGCAGGAGCTCATACGTCTATTACGCGCAGCCATACACGATGCAGTACAACAGCGGGTTGAGGTGGCAGAAGAACTATAACACGGAGCTTGGAATCGAGGCGTTCTTCCTCAACACTTCGGTCTCCCTGGTCGGATTTTACAACAGGACGAAGTCACCATACGCTTTCAGAAACATATATGAGCCTTTCACATACAGCATAATGTCCGTCCCGGACGGATATGTCATCCCCGACAATCCTCAGATTCTGGTCGATGAACAGACGGGGGCTGTCTGGCTGAGGGGCTCGGACGGTGACTTCTGGACTGCGATGGACACGAAGGTCACTGACGTCACTTTCGTGGAGTCGGAGCTTCCGTCAAACGGAGCCGACATTCACAGGGCCGGCGCGGAACTGATTGTCGATTTCCCGGAAATCGCCCCGCTGCGCACGAAATTCCGTCTGGACGCGAACTACGCCTTCACCCGCTACGCCGATGAATCACTGACATATATATACAGGACAGGATGGTCACACACTTCGATTGCCAACCGCTCCTATCAGTATGTCGGAATATACCCGAGCGGCGGCAACACCTCCGGGACCTCGAACGGGAAGGAGACTCACTCCATCGACGCGAACCTCACGGCGATAACCCACATACCCGAGGCGCGGATAATCATCACGGTCAGGGTCGAGGCGTCGCTACTTCAGCGATCGCGCAATCTTTCGGTCTACAACGGCGGGGAATACGCCTACAACGTCTCCGCAGACGGGACGGCGGCCACCGGAGGCAGCATCTACGACGGGAACAGCTACACGGCGGTGCGGCCGGTGAAATATATGGACGAGACGGGGGCGGTGCACGACTTCACGGACGCGGAGGCTGCGAATCCGGACTTCGCGAACCTGATTCTGAAATCCGGCAACGCCTACACTTTCGCCCGCGACGGCTACGGGGCCTATCTCTCCGCGAACCTCAGCGTCACCAAGGAAATCGGAGACCACGTCTCCATCTCCTTCTTCGCCAACAACTTCACCAATTCGCGGATGTACGTGACTTCGATGGCGACGGGCGTCAGCGCGATATTCACTCCGTCGTTCTACTACGGTCTCACCTGCAGGCTGAAGTTCTGAATGTGCCGGACACCATAGCGGGCTTTAAAAGATAAGTTGTGGATATTAAATGAGTTAGTGAGACTTAAATGAAAAAAGCAGCCATCATATCGGTTCTGGCCGTCATTCTCGGAGGATGCGTGAATCTCAGGGAGGTGAATCCCTACAGGGCCTCGCTCGCGGAGATAACCGTCCGCCCGGAATATCCCGAGGATTTTCCGGAAGACGAGAAGGCGGGGATTGAACTGAAGTTCACGGACAGGAACCTGAACCGCAGCTACACCGCCCTCACCGGCCCGGACGGCACGGGCAGGGCGCGGCTGCCTTATGGGAGCTACCGTCTCATAATGAGCCACCGCAGCGGCGCGGGCGTGTTCAACGCGACCGTGGACCGCATCATACTCACCGGGGAGAACTCAGGAGAGAACTCCAAGGTCATCACTTTCTCCGTGAAGGGCTCCAAGGGCGGCGACATCGTGTTCAAGGAGATCTACTGCGGGAGCTGCACGAAATATCCGGAGCAGGGGAACTACAAGGCTGACTCCTATGTGATTCTGCACAACAACTCCGCCACGGTGCAGTATCTCGACGGACTGTGCTTCGGCACGCTCGACCCCTACCGCTCCGGCGCGACGAATGTCTGGGTGGGCACTGACCCGGAAACCGGAGAGTCCGTGTTCCAGGATTTCATCCCGGTCGTCCAGGCCGTCTGGCAGTTCGGAGGAAGCGGGACGGATTTCCCGCTGGAGAGCGGCGAGGATGCGGTTCTGGTGATATGCGGGGCGATAGACCACGCGGCGAAATATCCGCAGTCCGTGAATCTCAACAATGAGGATTATTTCGTGTGCTACAACACCACCTACTTCCCTAATCCGAACTACCATCCCGCGCCGGGCGACAAGATCCGGAAGGACCATATACTCGACGTCCTGATAAAGCTGGGGAGCGCGAAAGCCTACACTTTCTCGATTGACTCGCCGGCGTCGGTGATTTTCCGCCCGACGGACGGCACGTCTGTTAAGGACTTCCTCGGAGACGACTCCAACATCATCCAGAAGCCGGGTTCGACGGTTGACAGGATTGTCAAGATCCCGCCGGAGTGGGTTCTTGACGGTGTCGAGGTCTTTGCAAAGGGTGCCGCCAACAAGAAGAGGATAAGACCTGAGATTGACGCGGGGGCGGTGGAGTTCTCCGGCCCGTATCACGGGCACACCCTGTTCCGCAGAACGGACGTTGAGGCGAGCGAAAAAGAGGGTTATGAGGTTCTCTGCGACACTAACAACTCCACTGAGGATTTTTATGAACGCGAACAGCAGTCACTGCACGAATAAGCCCGCAAGAATATGAACAGATTCATTAAAATATCGGTCATATCGTGCCTTCTCTTCTCCTGCGGCGCGTCGCCGGCGAATGCCCAGACCTACGACATCGTGGAGCGTCGCAACTTCTGGAACGGGGGAAGCAATGTCTGCGGGCTGCTCGCGGACTCCCTCTCGCGCTCTTACGCGGCGATTGACGGTTCATTTGAGAGCGGAAGATACCGCGACGCGAACTCCCCGGAGACCCGGTGGGCGGCTGGGGCTTCGGCCGCCACGATCACATATCTCGAAAAATTCTCCCTCATCGGCAAATTCGCATTCTCGGACACCGAGAGCTACGGCGCCTGCGGCTCGATGTCCGCCCGTCCGGGCTACTATCCGTTTGAAACTTACGAGTTCACCCCGGGACGCAAGACACGGCAGAAATATTCGATGACAGGCGGCATAGCAGTGCCTCTGAAAGGGGGATGGAGCGTCGGCGGACGGCTGGACTTCGAGTCGCAGAACTACACCAAACGCAAGGACATACGCCATACGGACTATCTTCTCGACTTCAGTGTCGCGCCTGGGCTGATGTGGGAACGCGGCGACATCCGGGTCGGAGTCTCGTACATACTCTCCAAAAACTCCGAGACCATAACCGCCGAAGAGCTCGGCATCACCTCGGGGGTCTACTATGCCTTTCTCGACAAGGGACTGATGTACGGGGTCTATGACCTCTGGGACAATTCTTCCGTGCATCTGAAGGAGTCCGGAGTCAACGGCTTCCCGATGAAGGAGGTCACGAACGGAGGCGCGGTGCAGTTCCAGTACGGAGGGTTTTACGCCGACGCGGAATTCAGCGGCCACCACGGGGAGAGCGGAGAGAAGCAGAAGATTTACAGCAACTTCAGGGGCTGGTCTGCCCGAGGAGGGCTGAATTACAGGACGGGGCGGAATTACGTCCGGGGCCGCTGGGATTTCCGCACTCAGGACAATTACGAGAACATACTGGAGAATGTGACCGAGAACGGGGTCACGACCACGGTGAAATACGGCTCGGACAAGATTCTGACCCGGCAGAAGTTCTCCGCCGGTCTGGAGTGGGAGATGCTCGGCTCCGACGGGGGCTGTTGGAGGGCCGGCGCGGAATGGACTCAGACAAGAGGGGTATCCTCCACGGCGTACCCGTACATCACGACCCGTCGGACGGACATCGCACGGATTTATGCCGCATTCCTGCTCAAATTCGGGCCTGTTGACTGGAGAATGGGCGCGGAGTGTATGCAAGGATGGATTGACGAGAACGAGAGGACGGCGGAGTCGGAGGTCGATGCCGGAGAGGGGCCGTTCAGACTGGAGGAGTATGATGAATGGCTGACGGACTATCGGTGCAAGGCGAAGGGGGCTATCGACCTGTCGTTGAGATATAATTTCCGTTTCGGACTGTACATCGACGCCGGTTTCCGCATCGTTTCCGGCTTCAGGAAGAACGTGAGCAGTCATTTCGGCGGGGCGCGGTGCACTGAGGTTCTCGCCATCGGATATAATTTCTGAGTGTATCGACTTCTTTCGACTGCGGCAGGGGGTATAATTTTAAATATAACAGATTGAGTTTTAAATATATAACTTCATTGACATTATGAATATGAAAAAATTTTTGTTTGCGGCAGCGGCGCTTGCAGTGCTCGCCGGCTGCCAGAAGACGGCCGTTCCGGAGGCGGTCCCGGGATTGGTCAGGCTGTCTCCTGTTATTACAAGGGCCACTGACGTCGACTTCGAGAACGGGGACAAGATAGGTCTGAGCATTGTCCGCAACTACGCCGAGACCGATGACACTTACGCGGAGAATCAGCTTCTCACATATTCCGAAGGCGTATTCTCGGGCTCAGTCGAGTGGTACGCCGAGGCGCTCGTCACTTCGACCCTCACCGCCTACTGTCCTTACGACTCAAAGGGAGTTCCTTCGACATTCACGGTAAGTTCCGACCAGACCGCAGGGCTTTCATCCTCCGATTTCATCGCAGGAGTCAAAACGGGAGTCACTCCGTCTGTGAACTCGATTGTGATGCCGTTCAAGCATCTTCTTACGAAAATCACCCTCAACATTGACAATCAGTCCGGCGCGGACATCTCCGGCGTTGAACTTCGCGGCTCCAAAACAACCGCTGCGATAGATTCGGAGAAAATGACGGCGGAGGCTTCCGAAGAATCGGCGACAGAGACGGTCAAGACCCACGAGGTGACCGCCAACAAGCTCTTCAATGCGATTGTCGTCCCTCAGACCGTGGCGTTTGAACTTGCTGTCACCACTTCGTCCGGAGCGGAGCTGACTCAGACTCTGGTTTCCTCGGAACTCAAACAGGGCAGCAACTACACTGTCAATGTGAAAGTTCTTCCGGCGGAAATCAAGGTCACCCTTTCCGGAGACATCGAAAACTGGAATGACGGCGGAGAAATAGGGCAGGACACTCCTTCATACGTCGATTTCGAAGAATATGAAGGCTACTTCATCTACAAGAACCAGAAATACACCACGGTGACCCTCTCCGACGGGACGACCTGGATGAGCCAGCCTATGCGCTATGTCCCTGACGGTTACACCGTCTCCACCGACCCGGCTGCGACTGACGCGCACATCTGGGCGCCTTATACCATAGCTGACGGAGTCTGCACTCCTTCCACCGAGGCGTCCCTTGTCGAGAGCAACGGCTATCTATATGACTTCGAAGCCATCTTCGGAAAGGACATCACCGTTGACAACGCCGCGTCGTTCGAGGGAAAGCAGGGCATCTGCCCTGACGGATGGCACGTGCCGACAAGGACGGAGTTCATCAACCTCTGCGGCTATTCCAACAAGGCCTCCGGTGAGGACGCGCCTGTGACTAAAGAGGATGCGGTTCTCTGGGACAAGACGGCCGGGTACGGCTCGGTGAAACAGGCGGATGCCCTCGGATGGAATCACGCATTCAGCGGCGTCAGAATGAAGAACAACTACTCCGCCACGCCTTCTTACAACAAAACTGCGATTGCGGCCGCGAACACCAGCGACGCCAGCCTTGTCGGCCTTCCGGCATTGAGCTATTACGCCTCATCGACTCTCTGCGCCGCGAACTACTCCAAGACAGACACGGCAGAACTGATCAGTCTCCAGTTCTTCGGCCTGATGACGACATACACAGGCGCATACAAGGACGGACGGCTCAGCGTCACCTTTGTTCACGAGGAGAGCGGCGTACAGCTCCGCTGCGTCAAGGACGCGAAGTAAAAACCTTTTCGACAAGTGAGCGCAGAGCCAAGCTTGCTTGAGCTATGCCGAACGGA
>CAVIXF010000103.1:0-7538 GCA_963646585.1 Candidatus Gastranaerophilales bacterium HUM_1
ATTGAACGATAATCTGTATGGGATGAGAAATGTTTCTCGGGAGTCGACTGAAAATCGCGGCCATCGTCCCACGAAAGCAATTATTTGTTAATTTTGCGGGAATTTTGAAGGTTTCTTTGTTTGTGGAAATATATAAACTTACAGATATGTACAGGACAAAAACTTGCGGTGAGCTGCGGCTCGCCGACGCAGGACAGACGGTGACGCTTGCCGGATGGGTGCAGAAATGCAGGAAACTCGGAGGGATGACATTCATCGACCTTCGTGACAGATACGGAGTTACGCAGCTCGTGGCGGAGGAGACCGCCGAGGAGGAGCTTGCGCGGACCGCCGGCTCGCTCGGAAGGGAATATGTAATCCAGGCCACGGGGAAAGTTGTCGAGAGGGCGAGCAAGAACCCCAAGATGCCGACCGGGGACATCGAGATCGAGCTTTCCGGAATCAAGGTGCTCAACAAGGCGCAGACGCCGCCTTTCACAATCGAGGATGTCAGCGACGGGGGAGAGGAGCTTCGGGCGAAGTACCGCTACCTCGACCTCAGGCGCAACCCGCTCCGCAAGGCTCTGGAACTCCGCCACAGAATCGCGCACGAGGTCCGCAACTACCTCGACGCGCAGAATTTCCTTGAGATAGAGACTCCTTACCTCATCAAATCGACTCCGGAGGGGGCGCGGGACTTCGTCGTGCCTTCCAGGATGAATCCGGGGCAGTTCTACGCGCTTCCGCAGTCGCCGCAGACCTTCAAGCAGCTGCTTATGGTGGCCGGCTATGACCGCTACTTCCAGATTGTGCGCTGCTTCCGCGACGAGGATCTCCGTGCCGACCGTCAGCCGGAATTCACGCAGATCGACTGCGAGATGTCGTTCGTGGAGCAGGAGGACGTGCTGGAAACCTTCGAGGGGATGATGAGGACTCTGTTCAAGAACGTTCTTGATGTGACCATCCCTAACCCGATTCCGAGGATGAGCTGGTACGACGCGATGGACGATTACGGCTCCGACAAGCCGGACATCCGCTACGGGATGAAGCTTCACGAGATCACCTGCCTCGCGCAGGGTCACGGCTTCTCGGTTTTCGACGGCGTGGAATATGTCGGCGCGATTGCCGTCAAAGGCTGCGCGGAATACACCCGCAAACAGCTTGACGAACTCACCGAATGGGTCAAGAGGCCTCAGGTGGGCGCCAAGGGGCTGGTCTATATGAAACTCAACGCGGACGGGACTGTCAAGTCCTCCGTCGACAAATTCTTCACTCCGGAGGAACTGCAGGGCATTGCGGAGAAGGCCGGAGCGGAGAAGGGCGACCTCGTACTCGTGCTCTGCGGTCCGAAGAGAAAGACCCAGACCCAGCTCGGAGTGCTGCGCATAGAGATGGGCAACAGGCTCGGACTCCGCGACCCGCACAATTTCGCGCCGCTCTGGGTGGTTGATTTCCCGCTTCTCGAATGGGACGACGAGACCAACCGCTTCTACGCGATGCACCATCCGTTCACCGCGCCGAAACCGGAGCATCTCGACCTGTTCTACAGCGACAAAAAGGAAGACCTTGAAAAAGTCTGCGCAAACGCTTACGACTTCGTCCTCAACGGCACTGAACTCGGAGGCGGCTCGATACGTATCCACGAGGCTGACATGCAGGAGAGGATGTTCGAGGTTCTGGGCATCAGCAAGGAGGACGCGGATTACAAGTTCGGCTTCATAATCAACGCCTTCAAGTTCGGCGCACCGCCTCACGGAGGTCTCGCGTTCGGTTTCGACCGCGTCTGCGCACTCTTCGGCGGTCAGGAGACCATCCGCGACTACATCGCGTTCCCGAAGAACAATCAGGGCCGCGACGTGATGATTGACTCCCCTTCGAGAATCGACCAGGTGCAGTTGGATGAGTTGCACCTTGAATGTCGGGGCGAATAAAAGCCGATTTGTCGCATTGCCCGTCCTGCCGGAATCCTCACAACGGCAGGGTTGCAGAAAACCGCTTCAGCTTATCACTCTTTCGTGAACGGTTGAGGCGGTTTTTTCAGGCTTATAGAAGCGAGTCGAAGAGCCCGGCCATCTCCCGGGTGAGGCGTTTGCGTGAATAGCGGCCTATGTCGGCGTCGTTGTCGAGCAGCCGCCCTTCGCGGGACAGACTCCAGCAGCGCAGAACCTCCTTTTTCAAGCCGCCGGCGTCGTCCCAGTCGAACGTCGCTCCGGCGTGCGCGTCCGTGAGCAGGCGGGCCATAGCCCCGTCAGTCTGTCCGATTCCGATTACCGGGCGGCGTGAGGCGAGATACTCGAACAGCTTTCCCGGAAGCGTCGCCCTGTATTCCGGCTCCCGCCGCAGCGGCAGAATCAGCGCCGAAGCCCCGCACTGCTCGCGCACGGCCTCGTCGTGGCTGACATAGCCGAGATTCACGAGATTTTTTCCGAGTCCTGCCTCCGATATGGAGTCCAAAATCTGCCTGTCAGTCTTGCCGGAGAGCCTTATGCGCAGCCTGGAGGCGAACTCCCCGTCGGACTGCGCAATCTCCGAGAGAACTTTCCAGAGTTCGAGAGGGTTGCCGTCCGCAGCGAAAAGACCCGTATGGACGATGTTGAACAGGTCTTCGTTCTCGCTGCCAGTCTCCTCCTCCAGAACCCGCATCTCCGTGTCCGCCGTCTCGAAGTCCTCTTCGTCGAACCCGTTGGTGATCAGTGTGACAGGGGTCGAGGTCATCTGCCTGAACTCGTCCTGCACCAGCGGCGAGACCGCCACGACCGCGCTCGCGTCGTCAAGAACCTTTTGTTCGAGCCTTTTGTTGCGGCGGAGCGCCATCCTTGTGAGCGGGAGGTGCTTGAAATAGAACATCCGGGTCCACGGGTCACGGAAATCAGCCACCCACGGAAGGCCTGTCTCCCGTGCGAGCCTCCTCGCAATCAGATGCATAGAATGCGGAGGCCCGGTGCTCACGATGATGTCCACCGGGTGCTCTTCAAGATATTTTTTCAGGAATTTCACCGACGGCCTCACCCAGAGGCAGCGCGGGTCGGGGATGAAGAGATTCCCCCGAATCCACAGCGAAATCTTCTGCCCGAGACTTTTCTTCTGCGCGTTTATCGGATTCACCTCCGTTCCCGTCGCTGTCAAGGCCTTCGGGGAGACATAAGCTCCGTTCTCTGGAGAAGCCGCCATTTTCTTCGGGGCATTCGCCGTCTCGTCCTCCGTGTGAACCCCCGGCCAGCCGCCTTGAGCCGTCGCCGTCCCGTCCTCCGGGAAATCCGCAGCCACGGTCTCAACCTGTCCGGCAGCCTCGCGTGAGACTGCTCCTCCCTTGCCACTCAGTCTGCGATAAATCCCGTAAGGCTCCAGAATCGGCCGCTTCAAAATCACCGCCTCCTCCGGGATGTCGTCCTCCAGGGTCCTGTCAATCAGGCTGAATTCCGGATTCTCCGGAGTGTAAATCACCGGCTGCCAGCCGTTCTGAGGCAGATACTTCGCGAACTTCACCCACCGCTGCACGCCCGAGCCTCCAGACGGCGGCCAATAATACGTGATGATAAGAACCCGTTTCATATCAGACCCTTTTTCATATTCCCATCTTCTCCTTCATCGACCGCAGCAGGTCGAAGGCCTGGAGCGGAGTCATCGAGTTGAGGTCGGCCTTGTCGAGATCTTCTTTGAGGGATGAGAGCAGCGGGTCTTCGAGCTGGAAGAAGCTCAGCTGGAGCGAGCCGTCGCTCTCCACCCGTCCCTCCTTTATGTTGTGCGGCTTTACGCCTCCGTCCGCAGACCCGGCGGAACTGGTGTCGTGCTGTGACTCTGCGGAAAAGGCGTCATAATGTCTGACAGGCTTCACCACTGGCATCCTTCCTTCATTCGCCTCCAGTTCCGCAAGCGTGCGCTCCGCCGACTCGATCACCTGCGGCGGCATTCCCGCCATCCTCGCCACGTGCAGACCGAAGCTGTGAGCCACTCCTCCCTCGACCATCTTTCGCAGGAAGATGACCTGCTTTCCGACCTCCTTCACTGCGATGTGGTAGTTGCGGATGCGTGGATATATGCCCTCCATATCGTTCAGCTCGTGATAGTGCGTCGCGAAGAGGGTCTTAGCCCCGTGTCCGTAATCGTGGATGTATTCGACGATTCCGCGTGCGATGGACATCCCGTCGAAGGTTGACGTGCCCCGGCCTATCTCGTCGAGAAGAACGAGCGAACGGGCGGAGATGTTGTGCAGGATCATCGAGGTTTCGAGCATCTCCACCATAAACGTGGACTCGCCCCGGGATATGTTGTCGGACGCTCCCACGCGGGTGAATATCTTGTCAAACCATCCGATTTCGGCCTTCTTCGCCGGAACGAACGACCCGACCTGTGCGAGCAGCACGATGAGCGCCGTCTGCCGCAGGAGCGCGGACTTTCCCGCCATATTCGGCCCTGTGAGTATGATTATCTGCTGCCCGTCGGAGTCGAGATGCACGTCGTTCGGGACATATTCCTCGCCTGCGGGCATCATCGTCTCGATTACGGGGTGACGGCCCCCGATGATGTCGAGTTTCATCCCTCCGTTCATCTGAGGACGGCAGTAGCTCCTTTCGAGCGCGAGACGGGCGAATCCGGACAGAACATCGAGACGGGCGATTATTCCGCAGTTGCGCTGGATTCTGACGATGTTCGCACGAATCTTTTCGACTATATTGTTATATATCTGTGATTCAAGAATATATATTTTTTCCTCCGCTCCGAGAATCTTCTCCTCATATTCCTTGAGTTCCGGGATTATGTACCTTTCGGCGTTCACGAGCGTCTGCTTGCGCACCCATTCCTCCGGGACCTTGTCCTTGTGGACGTTGCGGACTTCGAGGTAGTAGCCGAAGACGGAATTGTAGCTGACTTTGAGCGAGCCTATGCCTGTGCGTTCTGTCTCGCGCTGCTGGATTTCAAGAAGATAGTCCTTACTGTGGCGGGCGATGCGTCGCAGTTCGTCCAGTTCCCCGTTCACGCCCGGAGCGATTACGTCGCCCTTCCCGAGCATCGCCGCCGTGTTCGGATCGATCGTCCTCTCAAGCGCGTCCGCCAGTTCGTCGCACCCGTCGAGACGCTCGGCCAGCTCCCTGAGCGGAGCGCATCCGGAGGCTTCGCAGAGTTCCCGGAGCGGTTTCATCGTGTTAAGTCCGCGCTTGACCATAAGCACGCCCCTCGGCAGAATCTTCCCCGCCGCGGCCCGTGAGACAATCCTTTCCAGGTCGCCGACGTCTCCGATGAGATTCTTGATGCCGTCGAGACTGTCGGGATTCTCCGTGAACCATTCCACGATGTCGTGACGCCGTTTCAGCTCGTCGAGGTCCATTATCGGCAGCGCGAGCCAGTTGCGCAGAAGCCTCGAACCCATCGGGCAGGATGAATGATCGACGACATCGATGAGGCTGACTCCGTCTTTCCCTGCGGCGCTCCCGAAGATTTCGAGATTGCGGAAGGTGAACTGGTCCATCCACACGAACTTCTCCCCATCTATGCGGGAGATGGAGCAGATGTTGCTCAGCCCGCTGTGCTGCGTCTGTTCGAGATAAATCAGCAGAGCCCCGGCGGCAGTCACGCCGAGCGGGAACCTGTCCACCGCGAATCCCTTGAGCGAATCGACTTTCAGCTGTTTCTTCAGCTTCTCGACAGAGTTGTCATAGACGAACGCCCACTCCTCAAGCGTTGAGACATAGTATTTCCCGTCCGTCTTCTCCCTTATCTCCTTTTCACGCCCCTTCGGAACGAGAAGTTCTTTCGGACCGAACGAGTCGAGCAGGTTCATCACATAGTCCTCCGTCCCCTCCGCCACCTGAAAAGTGCCCGTGGAGACATCCAGAAACGCGGCTCCGCACTTGTCCCGGCCGAAGCACAGACCGGCGATGAAGTTGTTCTCCTTCTGGTCGAGCAGCTGCTCGTTGAACGCCACTCCGGGGGTCACGACTTCTGTTATGCCTCTCTTGACTATGTTCTTTGTGAGTTTCGGGTCTTCCAGCTGATCGCAGACCGCCACCTTGTAGCCCGCACGCACGAGCCGGGGGAGGTAGGTGTCAATCGAATGGTAGGGAAATCCGGCCATCGGGACGGAGTCGGGGCCGGAGTTTGAGCGCCGCGTGAGCACGATTCCCAGAATCTTGCTCGCCGTCAGCGCGTCGTCGCCGTATGTCTCGTAGAAGTCCCCGCAGCGGAAAAGCAGCAGAGCTTCCGGATGCTGCGCCTTCACCGCGAAAAACTGTTTCATCATCGGCGTCAACCCCGAACTCTCCTTTGGCATATCATTTCCCTCCCCAATATTATTTTCTGATGATTTCCCAATATCCGCCCTTTGCGGGTCCGATTCTTCTTATCAGACCGTTTTCTTGCAGGGCAATCATATTCCTATAAACATTCAGTGCACGAATCCCTATTTTTTCAGAAATTTTCGTCTGACTTATTTTAGGATTCTCCTCGATACATCTGAGTATGTGTTGTTGCGTTTCAGTTAGGAAATAATTTTCACCTACTTTTTCACCTACTTTTTCACCTACTTTTTCACCTACTTTTTCACCTACATTTTCTTCTACATTTTTTTCTGTGGCATCCCCCTCAACAATTCTCGCCTCCTCCAAAGCCTTGAAAACTACGGTGATACTATAACTGTCAATTTCAAACTCAGGTTCAGGAATCCCGTAATCCCGGCAGGAGTCACATATTTTCTTTATTCCACGCCCCCAGGACTCGACATATCCCGCACGGAAGAATGCTCCGGCAATGCTCGGGTTGAACGGCACAGATTTGTGATTTTTCACCAATTTTTCCGTATCCCAGTCAAATTGCAGCATACAGTCGTTGGCAATGCGCATTTCGTCGTCGAAGATTTTTATCTGAATGGGCGTGCAGGCCATCCAGTTGTTATGGATCAGCGCATTGAGAATGCCCTCCCTTACGGCGTCTCTCGGGAACGGATACTTTTCAATCCGTGTCTCCTTGTCATAGGAGATCGCAGCCTTAAGATACTTGAGGTATATGAGGTCGAAAATCTTGTCGGCAATCTTGAAAAATGAGCCGTCCACCTCGTCCTGATAGAGAATGTCAGCCTCGCTGGCGAATTTCCCCACCTTGACGTATGCTCCGGTGCAGAATTTCTGCGGATTCTCGTGGAACAGCAGCACGGCCGCCTTGGTCAGTTTCCCTTCTTCAGTAACAAGATGCAGCGCCTCAAGCAGTTCTGCATTTGACATCTCAAGGTTCTCTTTCGACATTCTTCCTGAGCGGAGCGCCTCTCTTCTGAAAATCCTGAAACTGTCATTGTCCAGGTCATCGACGCTCACATTATTGACGGGCGTCGAGTCCCAGTGCATTCCTGTCTTTGAAATGATGAAAGATGTAAGCGCATTGCCTTTCAGCTGTTGTTTCGTGCTCCCGCTGCGATAGTGAAACTCGCCGTGATAGCTTATCGGGAAGGCGCTCGGACTGACGACAATCTCGATGTATTTCTTCCCGTCCTTTTCCAGCAGGTTCACATCACAGACAATCCCCATACTGTTCTGTATCTTGTTGGGGATGTCCTCCATAAGCCGTTCGGC
>CAVIXF010000104.1:0-7415 GCA_963646585.1 Candidatus Gastranaerophilales bacterium HUM_1
ACCGTCCGCCTTGCATCCCATCCTTTTATGCATCCCCTTGCATCCCGGTGATTTAGAGGCGGTCTGTTGCGTTGGATGTCTTGATGAAATCCTGACTGAGCAAGGGTTGTCTATGCTCCCCTGAATGAGCGGTTATAAAAATTTGTGAAGGATAAAAACAGAAATTACGAAACTTAAGTACTGTTATGGCTAAATACAATAAGATACAGGTGATTCAGGCGGCTGTCTCCACCGGGCTCGTCCCCGTTTTCTACAACCCCTGCGCCGAGACTTCAAAGAAAGTCCTCAAGGCCTGCTATGACGGCGGCATCCGTGTGTTCGAATTCACCAACAGGGGCGATTTCGCCCACGAGGTGTTCGCGGAACTTGTGAAATATGCAAATGCCGAACTTCCCGGGATGATTCTCGGGGCCGGTTCGGTGATTGACGCGCCGACGGCCGTGCTCTATATGCAGGAGGGGGCGAACTTCATCGTCGGTCCGCTCTTCAATCCGGCGATAGCTCCGGTCTGCAACCGCCGCTGTGTGCCGTACATTCCGGGCTGCGGCTCGGCAACTGAAATCGGGATGGCTCAGGAGGCCGGCTGCGACATCTGCAAGGCCTTTCCGGGCGACGTGCTCGGCCCCGCTTTCGTGAAGGGGGTCAAGGCCCCTATGCCGTGGACTCAGATACTCGTGACCGGCGGGGTCAAGCCCGAGGCGGAGAACATCAGAAGCTGGTTCAAGGCCGGCGCGACCTGCGTCGGTATGGGCAGCAACCTGTTCCCGAAGGACATCGTGAAGGCCGGGGACTGGGCGGCGATTACGAAGCTTTGCGCCGACTCTCTGAAAATCATCGCCGAAGCTCGTCAGTAAATCTGGAATATCCGGAAATATACAGTAATCGGGAATATATAAATATATAGCTAAACCTTTATAAATCAATAGTTATGGTAAGTTTTTCACTTGAAGGTAAGGTGGCGCTCGTAACCGGCGCTTCTTACGGAATCGGATTCGCGATTGCGACTGCATTCGCGGAGGCCGGGGCAAAGATTGCTTTCAATGACATAAAGCAGGAGCTGGTCGACAAGGGGCTCGCATCCTACAAGGAACTCGGAATCGACGCGAAGGGCTATGTCTGCGACGTCACGAAGGAGGATCAGGTTCAGGAGCTCGTCAAGAAAGTCGAGAAGGACCTCGGCCCTATCAACATCCTCGTGAACAACGCCGGCATAATCAAGCGCATCCCTATGTGCGAGATGAAGGCGGAGGAGTTCCGTCAGGTGATTGACGTCGACCTCAACGCTCCGTTCATCGTTTCAAAGGCGGTGATTCCGTCTATGATCAAGCAGGGCGGCGGAAAGATCATCAACATCTGCTCTATGATGTCCGAGCTCGGACGCGAGACTGTTTCGGCCTACGCCGCAGCCAAGGGCGGACTCAAGATGCTCACCCGCAACATCGCCTCAGAATACGGCGAATACAACATCCAGTGCAACGGCATAGGGCCGGGCTACATCGCCACCCCTCAGACCGCTCCGCTCCGCGAGCGTCAGCCTGACGGCTCAAGGCATCCGTTCGACGCGTTCATCGTCGCGAAGACTCCGGCGGCTCGCTGGGGCACGACCGAAGACCTCAAGGGGCCGGCTCTGTTCCTCGCCTCTCCGGCGTCGGATTTCGTGAACGGCCACGTGCTCTATGTGGACGGCGGAATCCTCGCCTACATCGGCAAGCAGCCTAAATAAGCCGACACAGTTCGTGAATAAAGACGCGTTCCGGGAATCATCCCCCGGGACGCGTCTTTGTTTCGTATGCGCGAGCCGTTCGCGGAAGCGTTATTCGCAGCGTAGGGTGGCGGAGGCTTTGCGGAGTCCTTTGGCTGTGACGCTCAGGCGGATGTCGCCCGGAGTCTCGCCGCTGCGGACGATTACCGTGAGCTGACCGCTGAACAGGTGCATCTGAGGATTCTGGAACGGCTCAAGGCAGGTCGGGTCGCCGTTTGCCACGGCCTCGAACCCGCCCGCTCCGCTGACGCTTATCTTCACGAGACGGCTGTCTGTCGGAACAGGGTTGCCGTCGCGGTCAACCACGCTTACGTTCACATAGCAGAGGTCTTCTCCGCCGGCCTTCAGCGTCGCCCGCTTCGGAGTGTCCTGTTTCTTTATGCCGTTTGAAGCGTTCATCTGTGAGGCGTTCCCTGCGGTGTCGCCCGCTCCGAAACCCTCGTTGCCCCGGAGAGACTCCGGCCCGGTGTATGGCGTGAGCACCAGCGCATAAGGTTTGCCGGCGGTGCGGACTGTCTGTTCCGCGGCAGGACGGTCGTCAGCTCCGTAGGCCACAACGCGGATTTCCCCTGGCTGATAGATTACGTCCGGCCAGATGAGGCGGAAGCGGCGCATAAGTTCGGAGTCGGAGGCGAGCGGCGCAGGGTGCGTCGGGTCTGCCGAAACGCCTGTCGCCGGTGACTTCTCCGCGAAGCCCTGACTTACGCCGTTCACGAACAGCTCGGCCTTGTCGTATGACGAGTAAGCCACCACGGGGATGTTCTCTCCCTCGTGTCCCGGCCAGGTCCAGTGCGGAAGCAGGTGGAGAGTCGGAACGTCCGTCCGCCATTGGCTGCGGTAGAGCCAGAAGCGGTCTTTAGGGATGCTTGCGAGGTCTATGATTCCGAATACCGAGGAATGGTTCGGCCAGGAGTCCGTGTCGTAGGGAGAAGGCTCGCCGAGGTAGTCGAATCCGGTCCATACGAACTGCCCCGGCATCCACGGATAGTCTTCGTCCGCCGCGAAGTCCACGTCGGGGATGTTCGACCAATAGCAGCATTCAGTGTCGTAGGATGAGGACTGATTGTCGCTCCAGCGGCGGCCTTTCGCCAGCAGGACGTCTATTCCGGTCGCTTTCAGTTCCCCCGGGAGATGATAGACCCCGCGTGAACTTACCGTGGAGGCGGTTTCGCTGCCGAGGATTATGTTCTGCGGAAGTTTGCCGTAGGCCTCGACGAAGCGGCGAGGCTTGTAGTTGAAGCCCGGGATGTCGAGCTGCGCCCCGAAGCCGTTGTTCACGACCGCGTCGAACTGGTCCATCCCGCAGGTGACGGGTCGGGTCGGGTCTTCGCTGTGGCAGATGTGCTGGAGGATCTCGGCGGTCTTGTAGCCGTCTTCGCTCCACTGGCTCGGGACTTCGTTCCCTATGCTCCACATTATTATGGACGGGCTGTTGCGGAAGTGACGGACGAGATTCTCGATGTCCCTGTCCGCCCATTCTCCGAAGAAGCGGTGGTAGCCGTTCTCGCATTTAGCCTTGTCCCATTCGTCGAAAGTCTCCGCCATCATCATCATTCCCATCTCGTCGCAGAGTTCCACGAGGTCTTCCGCCGGCATATTGTGCGAGGTGCGGATGGCGTCGCAGCCCATCTCCTTGAGCATCTCGATCTGATGGCGCAGCGCCGCCCTGTTCACTGCCGCCCCGAGAGGCCCCAGGTCGTGGTGCATACATACCCCGTGAATGATTCTATGCTCCCCGTTGAGGAAGAATCCCTTGTCGGCGACGAACTCTATCGTGCGCACTCCGAAGCGGGCGGAAGCGCTGTCAATCAGTTTTCCCTCTTTCAGAATCCGTGTCAGGGCGGTGTAGAGCGCGGGATTTTCCGGAGACCACAGCTCCGGCGAGTTCAAGGTGATGTTCTGCCGCACGGCTTCGGAGTGGCAGACGCTCCGTCTGTCTGTCCGCCGCGCCGCCTCGTTGCCGTAGCTGTCGAGGATGACGGTTTCGATGTCGAAAGTCTCTCCCTCTTCCGCCCCTTCGATTTCCGTGAAGAGGCTTACCGTGGCGTATTCCTTTTCTATATGAGGGGTCGTGACCCTCACTCCCCATACGGGGATATGGACTTCGGCTGTCTCGATGAGCCGCACCTTGCGGTAGAGTCCCGCGCCAGGATACCATCTCGAAGAGAACGGGCGGTTTTCCAGCAGCACCGTGACTCGGTTCGCGCCTTCATTCAGAGCCGGGGTTATGTCGCAGTGGAATGCGTTGTAGCCGTAGGGCCATTCGCAGACTTTCTTCCCGTTGATGAACACCTGGGCCTCGCTCATCGCCCCGTCGAAAAGCAGTTCGAAGCGTCGGCCGTCAAGCCGGGGGATGTCAATCTCAGTCCTGTAGCAGCCCTTGCCCATATAGGGCAGTCCGCCGCTGCGCCCCGTCTTTTCGCTCGGGACGGTCTCCCCGTTCTGGATCACGGCCACGGTCTGCAGGTCGTTCGCCTTGTCGAAAGGCCCGGAAATCGCCCAGTCGTGAGGCACGCGGACTTTCTCCCAGCCCGAAACGGCAAGAGTGTCATAATCGCGGCGGAACTCCCAGTCCTTCAGCACTTTCTCGCTGCGTCCCTGTCCCGCAAGAGTGACAGCCGCAGTCAAGGCGGCCGTCACTGCGAAAATTTTCTTCAACATATCATTAGGTGAATGTGAATGCAAAGACAATCTTTAGTTTTTGAAGGGATCCAATGCAATAGTCGGAGCCCCATCCTCAAACGCCCCCATCGCATACCCGTCATTATAGCCGTTCGGCGCCTCTGGCTCCCAGTAGAACACTCCCTTGCAGCAGGAGAGCGCCTGAGTCTTCTCCAGAAGGTAGCTCAGCATAGCCTTGGCGGCATCCGGGTTGACGACCGGCATCCCGGTCTCGCAGATGATGACATCCTTGCCGTAGCTCTTGTTCACGGAGCTGATGTTTGAAAGACAGGCGTCAACAGTCTCCTTCCACTCCGTGTAGGACTGGGTATTCTCGTCCCACAAGCTTGGGTAGAGCGACATTCCTATGATGTCGTACTTCGCTCCGTTCTGGTTGAGCACCGGGAAGATGCGGGTGTAGAGGTTGAGGTTGTTCCCCTTGTCGATGTGCACGATGACTTTGGCGTCCGGGAACACCGCCTTTGTCGCGTCGTAGCAGGCGGTGGTGAGATCGGCGTAGTTCTTTCCGCTGTTTGTCGTGTAACTACCCAAGTCCCAGAGCATTCCGCTTTGGGTCTCGTTGCCGGCCTGCACCCATTCCACTTCGACTCCGTACTTCTTCAGAAGCGAGAGCACTTCCGTGGTGTGGTCCGCCACCGCTGTTTTAAGTTTCTCGATGTCGTAGCCGGTCCACGCCGCCGGGACGGCCTGATGGGACGGGTCGGCCCAGGTGTCGCTGAAATGGAAGTCAATCATAATTCTCATTCCGAGTTTCTGGGCGCGGAGAGCCTTCACGAGCACGTCGGAGGCCGAGTTCCAGCCGTCTTCCGGGTTCACCCACACGCGCAGACGTATGGAGTTCATCCCTATCTGTTTCATAAGCGCGGTGCACTCGGTCTGTTCGCCGGCGGCGTTGTAGAACTTGATTCCCTCGCTTTCCATCTTGGTCACCCAGCTGATGTCCGCGCCCTTGGCGAACGCCGTGCGGTCAATCACGACAGGTTCGTCCGGAGTGACGGGAGTGTGCGGAAGCGGTTCTGAAGTGCAGGAGGAGCAGGATGCGCCCATAAGCGCGGCAGCCATTGCCGCAGCCAGCGGGAGACTCCTTGCAATCTTGGCTATATGTTCAGTGGAGATTCTTACTAAAGTATTCATAATAAAGAAGTTATCTTTTGATTGTGAGGTTTGGAAAGTTGAGCATAACGCAGCAATTCGTCTTTAAGACAGCCGTCCTATTCAAATTTAACGGTCATATTCTGCGGATCATTGAGGTCGATGGTGATTTTGTATGTCCCCGGATTTACGGTCGGCAGGAATGCGGATGTCCCAGTGTCGAGAACTCCGTCTCTGTCCGCATCTGATAAGCTCCAATTCCAGTTTGAATTAACTATGAACCGGATGCCATAATCACCCCAGGACTTGGCCGTTACAGTTGCCGACCAGGTCTTGCCCTCGCTGTCGAAAGTCATCTGATTGCTTTCCGGTTTCCAGTCGTTGAAGTCTCCTACTATGCTGATGGTGTTGACGGTCTCGTACATCCAGCTGCGCTCCGCCATATTGACGCTCACCCTCGTGTAGGCCGGGTCACCGCTGTCGAACCAGATGTTCCAGCGTGAACTCCCGCAGAAAAGGCGGTAGAGTCCGGTGCCGTCGACCGGTGCCGACCCATAGACCTTTGCGGAGGATGCGTCATCGCCGTCTCCGAACCAGAAGTTCTCCCATCCGCCGAAGTAGTAGTAACCTGAATATATGCCGTCGGAAAGGAGCAGTTTGCCGTTCACCGTCGTCGGTTTCTTGTCATCGTCAACGCCGTAGATGTAGAGAAGTTCTGAGACTGCGGCGACATAGTCCGGGTCGTCCGGCCAGGTGTCCTTCTCCTCATCGCCTCCGTCTTCGCCCGATTCCCCCTCGGTGAGAGTCCAGATGCAGTCGGTGACATTGAATGTGAGAGTGTAGGTGCCGGCTTTCTCCACCGTGATTGTAGCTTCTGAACTGCTTACGCTGACGAATTCGAAAGTGCCGTCCGTTGAAGGGACGAAAGAGAATGCGTAGTCAGTCCCCGCGCTTTCTTCAGTGCCCGTCGTCGTGTCATACCGCTTTCCTGTTCCGCCGATGGTGAGCACTGTGTTGTCGGAGTCCGTCGTCACCGTCCCCCGGAAGCCCTCCGCAGCATCGGAGTATTTGAGTTCAGTGACGCTGTCTCCCGCAGTCGCGTTCACGGAAGGAATGTAGATGTGCCACCAGAGCTGGTTCTTCGTGTCCGCGAAGACATACTGGCAGCCGACCGGCGCCGCGAACCAGGTGTTGTTCGACGACGGAACAAGGGAGAATGGTGTCCAGTCTGAATTACATCCCCACTGGACTCCGTCGGCGGCGATGAAGAAGCAGTTGTACCAGCCGCCGGTCGTTACTGCGAAGCCTTCGAAAAGTTCCGGGGTCTCGTCCTTGCAGCGGAGCGTGGCGAGCACTTTTTCAGTGTCGTACCTGTCAACAATCTGCATTATGTCGGTCTCCACGGCGTATGGAGTCACCTTGAATGAAATCGCGTCGCTGTAGACGGCCGTCTTGCCGAGGGTGAGGGCCACGCGGGCGAAGACATCGTGTTTCTGCACGTCGGTCAGCTTGAGCCGGACCATTACGTTGTTCAGGTCGCTCCCGGTGAGCTGGAGGGAGGACTCTTCGGAGTCAACGGAAATCTCCGCGTATGTCGCGAAGTCCCCGGCCGGGGCGAACTGCACGCTCTGCGAGACAATCCCGTCCGGCATAGCCACCGTCGGGTCGCTGAGCGTCGCCGCAGCCCCCTCCGCCCAGACGAGCGTGAGGGCGAGTGAGGAGGCTTTGTCGGCGGTGAGGGTGATGTCGTCCGCGCTTGCGGAAAACTCCGTCGGAGTCCCCGGGGTTGAGACGATGAGTTTTTCTCCGTCCTTTTCGCAGCCGGCCAGCGACAGCAGCGCCGCCGCTGCAACCATATATTTAAGTATAGTTTTCATAT
>CAVIXF010000105.1:0-7389 GCA_963646585.1 Candidatus Gastranaerophilales bacterium HUM_1
GATTAAATGAGTCGGAACACTTGGGAAACTTATGGAATTGATCCGGCAGGGGCGGCGGAAAGTCTCCCGCCCCGCCTGATCCGAAAAATTAACATACAGATAATTATGAAGAAAATACTTGCATTTGTCGTAGCCCTCGCGGCGTTCAGCGGATGTCTGAAGGCGGACAACTCGATGTACATTCCGGCGTACGGGGAGGGCAAAAGTGAAAAGCCGGACAAGGGCTCCGACGTGGACGACACCATCGAACAGGACGTCGTCGCGGACGGGGATCTCAAGGTCATCTCGTTCAACGTCAGGGTGAAGACCACGGAGAAGAACGAGGAGAACGACTGGGACAACCGCAAATACGCCATCCCGGACATCATCTACAAGGAGAATCCGACCGTCTTCGGGGTGCAGGAGGCCCTGCAGGTGCAGCTCACCTACATCCGCAGCCAGTGCCCGGACTATGAGGACGTCGGAGTGGGCCGCGACGACGGACAGAACGGAGGCGAGCATATGAACATCTTCTACAACACGAAGCGCGTCAAGCTCGAAAACTGGGGCCGCTTCTGGCTCTCCGAAACTCCCGACACGCCGTCCTACGGCTGGGGAGAGAGCTACCGCAGGCTCGCGGTCTGGGCGATGTTCACGGATCTGGCCACCTCGAAGAAGTTTTTCTATATGAACACGCACGGCCCGCTGTCGCAGGACGCGAACAAGTTCGCCCTTGAGCTGATAGCCAGACAGATGAAGGTTCTCAATCCGGACGGATATCCGGCGATTCTGACCGGCGACTTCAACATCAAGGCGGACAACTCGAACTTCGAGGTCATCAGGAAGCTGCCGATGCACAACGCGAACGAAATCAATGACGACCAGAAGAAACTGCGGTCTCCTCTGGACACCTACAACGGCTGGGGCAACGGCAACGGCATCATCGATTTCATCTGGTACAGCGACTTCAGCGAGGTGAAGGAGTACAGGGTGATCAACGAAGTCTACCGCAAGATCCGCTACGCCTCCGACCACTACCCGATCACGGCGACGCTGGTCTTGACGCCGTCCGGAACGGATTCCGGCTCGGGTTCGGGTTCGGGTTCTGATTCGGGTTCCGAGTTATGATTCCGATTCCGGGTTATGATTCCGGATTTTGCTCCGAAGCAATTGATTGGTTATTAACTGATTAAATGACACTGCTATGAAACTCAAACTGATTCTGACAGCCATTCCGGCGCTGCTGCTCGCGGCCTGCGCCAAGCAGTCGGCGTCTGTTCCGGTCACGGGCGTGAGCCTGTCCCCTGACAAGGTGGAGCTTGTCAAGGGCGGGTCGGCCACGCTCACGGCGGAGGTGACCCCCGCCGACGCGACTTACAGGACGCTGACCTGGAGAAGCGGAGCCCCGTCGGTCGTCTATGTCAAGGACGGCATCCTGCTGGCCTTGGCCGCAGGCGAGGCCGACGTCACCGTCACTACGAACGACGGGGGATTCCAGGCGGTCTGCAAGGTCACAGTCAAAGATGACTCGACTGACCCCGGCACTGACCCCGACCCCGGCACTGACCCGACACCTCCTGCTCCGGGTCCTGAACCTACTCCGGAGCCTGTCCTTCCGACATCCGTAGCCCTCAATGTCCCGAAACTCACCCTCGAACCCGGCGGCGTTTTCACCCTCGTCGCGACCGTGCTTCCGGAAAACGCGGACGACAAGTCCGTGCAGTGGACTTCGTCCGCGCCGGAAGTGGTCTCAGTGTCGTCCGACGGGACAGTGAAGGCGTTGAAGGAGGGCGTCGCCACAGTCACCGCAAAAACGACGGCGGCGGATCTGAACGCGTCCTGCACGGTGACGGTCATCGACAAGAACAAGATCACCGGAGAGGGGCACGAAGGATACGAACAGGACGACATCCAATGGAAATGAACACCATCCCGAAGGTATATGGGAAAACGGTTCAAAAACATCCTCTAAAAACATCCCACCTAAATGAAAAACTTTGAAAACAACGGAAAAACGCGCGGATACCGGGCTCCGGACATCGAAGTCTGCGCATCCTGGGAGCTGACCGCGGCATTCTGCATCGGATTCTCCTCCGACCAGGGGGTGACGCACGACGATTACGAGATTGAAGACTTCGAATGGAGTTAGGCGATCTTAAAAATGAACACTGAAAACTGAAATGACGATGAAAAAGATAAACATAGCGCTCGCGGCTCTGCTTGCCGCAGCGGCGGCGGTTTCCTGCCAGAAAGAAATCGGGGAGACCGGGGACGTTCAGAAAGAAAAGGAGACGGTCGCAGTCGACGGACTGACCTTCAGCGCCGTGGCCGACGAACTCACCAGAACTTCGATTGACGGGACGGGTAAAGTCACCTGGACAGCATACGACGCCATATCCATCTTTGACGGGACAGGGGCGGCAGGCAAAGTCACCGGATACACAAACGACAAGAAATATGTGATGAACACTCTCGAGGGCGGGACGACTGCGGTTTTCAAGCCGAGCACAGAAGATGACCGTGCGGCGGAGGGTAAGACGAAATACTACGCGATGTGCCCGAGGGACTACGATGCGTGCTGCGACGTCGAGAACGGCATCTTTGATTTCTGGCTGCTGGACTGCCAGAAAGGCAACAAAGGCGGATTTTCGGACTATCGTTCGACGGCGGGCAAGCATCTTAACTATTCCGTGGCGATGACCACCGAGCCGGCGACCGAGCCGCTCGTCTTCAAGAACGCCGTCACCCAGCTCAAGATCACCGTGCCGGAGTTCCTCGCCGGGAAAGTGACCCACATCGCCATAATCCCGCTCGGAGGGGAGTACATCGCCGGTGACACGGAGGTGGTGCTCGGGGACGACGGCAACATCACGACAGTGACCGGCCGCTACGACTACCACAAGGACAACGCCGACGTAACGGACAAAGGCTCGAAATACTCCGTCGTCTATCTCTTCCCTGACTACAGCGAAGGAATCGGTGCTGATAAGCGATATTCGATTTCCGGAGCGACATTCGAGGCCGGGGACTATTACGCCGCCATCCGCAACACGACCCTCAGCAAGGGGCTGCTCATAGAATACCGGGCGACGGCGAGCGGCGGAAATGCACAGAACGCGACGTCGCTGGACGCGATAGCCACAAAGAGCACCGGGTCGGCGGTGACTCTCCTGAGGTCGCATCTCTACAAACTGGGTTCATTCGGGGACAAGCCTTCCACCGCCCCCGCGTCCGTCGGAATCACGGGCCTTCCGTATTGCTTCTCGTTCTATTGCAGCGAGCAAAAGGACGAGGCCGGCAAATACATAACCAAAGGCTCCCTCTCGGATACTAAATACACTATGAGTGACGGCGCCTACTCCGGCTATGTCTACACCCAGTACTCCGGAGTCGCCGCGACGGAGAAGGACGAGTCCATAGGGGCGAGCCTTTCGCTTTCGGCCGTAAGCTATTACAAGACCTCCTCGGCGGAAAAGACATCCACCTCAAGTTTAAGTTTCTGGGCGCAGCCTCAGGCGCACGACAACATCAACACCAAGTGCTTCTGCACCAGATACGGGAACGAGATCAGCGGTCTCCCGTTCGAATGCGGAGAGTTCCTCACGATTCCGCTTCAGACGGACATACCTTCCGCATTCACGGTCTCTTTCGGCCTTTACTATGCGGGAGTGTGGGGGATGAAGGACTGGAATGTCTATTATTCCAATGACAACGTATCCTGGATACAGATTGGCGAGACCGTCTCGCTGACAAATGTCGGCGATGCCGGGAAGAACTATATGTATTTCCAGGTGAAGGAGGACGACAGCCCGATAGCCCTCAAGGCGGGCGGAATGCTCTATCTTAAGATAGTCCCTGTAGGAAGAGCCTCCCAAAAAAGTGAGAGCTGTGACGGCTTCGGAGCCGGCACCTCGACTAACGGGCAGATCCGTTTCCATTCTTCGATAACCGTCTCTCCGGCCGAGGCCGGCGCGTCTTCGGCTGAATCCGGCGCGGCGATATTCGAGGGCTTTGACGGTTTCAGCGGCGGTCTTGACTACTTCATCGGCGACAGGCTCGCGGGAATGGCGAACTTCTGCGGGGCGAAAGGCTCTCTCTCCGGCTACACGCTCAGCAATGTCTATCAGCGTCCGGGCTATGCGCAGATAGGTTTCGTGGATTCACAGACAATGAAAAGTGACAGTGATATGACGACCACGAACCTGCTCGGCTCGCTCACCACTCCGGCCGCAGGCAAGGCGGGCGACCTGACACTCAGCTTCAAGGCCTGCGTCTATCGCACTCCGGCATACAGGACAAACGCTCCGAATAAGCCTAATGCCGACTGCACGGCCACCGACATCACCACCATCCGCATCAACGTCACGGGCGGAGGCACGATTGACGGGGCGACCACGGTCGACATCGAGGATGTCTCCACGAGCGAGTGGCAGACCATAACCAAGACCGTCACGGGGGCGACGGCCGACACCAAGATCGAGTTCACCTCGCCGACGGACGGGCTGTTCCACCGCTGGTTCATCGACGACATCTGCCTTAAGTAGGTAATCATTAATGTTTGAGGGGCTGACTAAGATTTCTTGGTCAGCCCCTTTCATATAAGGTTCACATTGATATCCCCGTTTACCACAGAACCGGTTTTTCTTCAAACACATCTATGCGTATATCTCTGAAATTCGGGCGCGTATCGAGCCGAGAGCCGCGCTGATGTGGTTCTCGACGGTGCGGATGTCGATCCCCAGACGCGCCGCGATCTCGTTGTTGGGGACGCCCTGGTAGCGGCTGAGGCTGAACACCTCGCGCCGGCGGGCCGGCATAGTGCTGACCGCGTCGAAGATGATGGTCTGAAGCTCGTCGAGGCTGATGCGCTCCGAGGTGATGTCGGAGAAGTCGTCCGCCGTCCTGAGCGTCTCGGCTATGTAGCGGCGGTTGATCTGGATGGTCTCGAAATGGTCGGTGACGGCGTTGCGGAGCATACGGAAGAGGTAGCTGTTGAACGAGGCGACTCTGGTGAGGTTCTCCCGTTTCAGCCAGATCTTGACGAAGGAGTCGTGGACTATGTCCCTCGCGACCGAGCTGTCCTTGACGAACGACAGGACGAAGCCGAAGGCGACACCGCTGTACTGCCCGTACAGCTCCTCGAACGCCTCCCCGTCCCCGCGTGCGAGCCGTTCCGTCAAAATGTGCTCCTTCTCGCTTGTCATTATTTACAGAATTTCGCGGCGCATACGGGATTTCGGGATGCCGAGCTGGTCGCGGTACTTGGCGATGGTGCGCCGCGCCACGTTGTAGCCCTTCGCCCGCATCATATCCACGATCTCGTCGTCCGTCAGCGGCTGCTGCTTGTTCTCCCCGTCGATGATCTCCTGAAGCACCTTTTTCAGCTCGCGGGTGGAGATGTCCTCGCCCGCCTGGTTCTTGATGCTCTCGGAGAAGAAATATTTCAGCGGGAAGATGCCGAAGTGGGTCTCTATGTACTTGCTGTTCGCGACCCTTGACACGGTCGATATGTCGTAGCCCGTCACGTCGGCTATATCCTTGAGAATCATCGGCTTTATCTTGGTCTCGTCCCCGTCGAGGAAATATTCCCTCTGGTAGTCGAGTATCGCCCTCATCGTCGTCATCAGCGTCGTGTGCCTCTGCCTGAGCGCGTCCACGAACCATTTCGCCGACTCAAGCTTCTTCTTCACGAACGAGGCCGCCTCCTTTTTCGCCCGTTCCGACGAGTTGGAGGCCTCCATAAGGATGTCGGCGTATTTGTGGTTCACCTTTAGCTCCGGGACCGAAAACCTCGGCATAGTGAGCACGAACTCCCCGTCCTCGATGTCGAGGATGAAGTCCGGGACGACCTGCTGGCTGTGGTCGCTGTACGCGTCCGAAACCTGTCCTCCAGGGGTCGGGTTCAGCTTGAGTATCCGCGCCATAGCGGCCTTCAGGCGTGTGGAGCTCATCCCGGTCTGCGACATAATCCGGTTGAAGTCCTTCTTCGAGAACTCCTGGAAATGGCTTCTGATTATCTTTCTCGCGTCCTCGACCTCGGGGCAGTCCTTCAGCGCGTCGAGCTGGATGAGCAGGCACTCCCTCAGGTCTCTCGCGCCGACTCCGGCCGGTTCGAATGACTGGATGATTTTCAGCATATCCCCGACTTCCTTCTCGTCCGTCTCTATCCCGGCACGGAAGGCCATCTCGTCCACGAGCTTGTCGATGTCCCGGCGCAGGTAGCCGTCGTCGTCGAGGCTGTAGATTATATAGTTGGCGACATCCCTCTGATGCTGGCCAAGCTCCTTGAAGTCAAGCTGCTCGGCGAGATTCTGGGGGAACGACTCCTGCACGGAGAAAGTCTCCCGCTTGGGACGGTCGTCGTATTTGCTGTAGTTGTCGGAGCGGAGACGGTAGGAGGGGATGGGGTCGTCTTCCTTGTAGTCGGAAAGCGACACTTCGCGGGCGTTCTCCTTGTCTTCGCCGCTGTCGTCCTCTTCAAGAACGGGGTTCTCCTCCAGCTCCTGCCGGACCCTCTGCTCAAGACTCTGGACGGGAAGCTCGATTAGTTTCGCCGTCATAATCTGCTGCGGGGAGAGCTTCTGTATCTGTTTCTGCTCTAACGACTGCCTTAACATATATATCGGTTATATCGGTCAAAGTATTTGCTTGTCAATCTTTTCTCGGAAGGCCTGCCTTGAGGCGTCCGTCATCGGCCCGCCTGTCCCGGGGCTTCCGTCATCGTCCCGCCTGTCCGGGGGTGTTATGCTCAATCGGCCCGCCGGCTGTGTCAGGACCGTTTTCGTCCGCGACGCCGTCCTGAAGAATCGGCCGCAGGACCTTGACGGTGTCCACCGTGTAGGTGAAGTTCGCGTCCGCCGCCGGCCAGTTGATTTTCTCCCTCACCAGAAGCGCCCTCGGGAACTCGTTGCGGAGCTTCACCAGCAGCGCCATCGCCTCGGAGCGCGTCCGGAAGTCCCCGGCCGTCACCTTGAAGTAGGGGTTGGCGTAGGTTCTGTAGACCGGTATCCCGTGGTAGCGGTCGCTGAACCGCTTGAGTATCTCCTCGGACTCTCCACGGGAGGTCTGGCTGTTGTCGAAATATATCCGTATCCTGTAGCCGGAGATGCTCCGCGCCGGGTTGGTCTCCATCTGATAGTCGAAGGCCGCGTCCATAGCGTCGGAACGGCGGACATATACGTTAGCCGCGTCTCCGTTCGCCCTTGAGGGGAGGACGCTCCAGACCGAGCGCCCGGCAAGCGAGGTGTCGACTGCGGCCGTCGGCCTATAGACCAGCGAGTCCACGAGCTCATAGCCTTCGGGGACTGTCGTGCCCTGTCCGTCGGTGGCCTGCCCGTTCTCGTCAACCAGCCCGCCCCCGTTTTCTGTGGCCCCGCCCCCGTTTTCTGTGGCGGCGCTTCTGTTTTGCCC
>CAVIXF010000106.1:0-7363 GCA_963646585.1 Candidatus Gastranaerophilales bacterium HUM_1
ACGACTTCCCCTGCAGAGGGGACGGGAGGGGTCAATATAAAGGGAGGGGTCAATAAAAAACATTTGGGTGGATTATGGAAGTTCTGGAACGGCTGAAGGACGCGTACCGGATGATAGGGCGCGGAGACATACTGCTCAGGCTGAAGGTGCACAAGTACCTTCCGCACATCTGCGTGGCGTTCGCGGCCTGCGTGGTCAGTATGGTCCTCAGCTTCTACGCGGACAAGACACTGACCACCCGGGAGCGCAAGCTGAAGGAGCTGGAGTCGGTCCGAATAATCCATTCGTGCAGGTACAGGGAGCTGGTCTCGCTGTACCGCTACACGACGGTGGAGGATATGCTTGAAGACGCGGGGTCGGAGCTGAAGCCCCTGAGGCAGCCGGCGACGGAACTCGGCGGCCGATGAACGGCCTTCGGAGAGGGTCATACTGGAACGGACATATAACAGAAAGATATACGGTCGGATATGGCGAAGAAAGAGGAGAACACTAACAAGAAGAACACTGTCACGGCAAGATGGCTCTATGTCGCGACGGCGGCTTTCGTGATTATGGGGTTCGTCGCCGTTGGACGCATCGCCTGGATCCGATATTTCTGGGAGCCGGACCCGCGGGCTCTCGCGATGGACGCTTTCAAGCTCCAGGCCTCGAAGCACGTCCTCGCTCCGAAAAGGGGCGACATCACCGACTGCAAGGGACGGCTGCTCGCCATAACCATACCGACCTACACCGTGGAGCTTGACTGCGCTGTGCGAAAGAAATATTTCCGGACCCTGACGGATGTCGACAAGAAGACTGGCGAGGTCATAGGCGTCAGGAACGAACGGGAATGGAGGAGCGACGCGAGGAAATTCGCCCGGGGTCTTCCGGAAGTGCTCGGGGAGAACGGGCATACGGCCGAATGGTACGAGAGGGAGATATTCCTCCGGAGGGACGCCGACCCGGAAAGAAAGATCAACAGGACGCTGAAAATAGCCGACAACATCGACTACACGACCCTTCTGGAGCTGAAGAAGCTCCCGCTCGCCGACCGGAAGCAGCACATCGGAGGAGTCAAGGTCACGGCTCACTACGGGAGGAAGTACCCATACGGGAAACTGGCACGGAGAACCATAGGATATGTCCGCAGCAACGACGAGGGGAGCAGGGCGAGAGGAATCGAAGGCAGCTTCAACTACGAGCTGCACGGCGAGGAGGGCGTGGAGTGGCGCAAGATGGTGGACGACAAGGTCTGGGTGCTCGACACCGACAGTTCGAGAGTTCCGGCGAGGGACGGGCGGGACGTCAGGCTGACCCTTGACATCGACATCCAGGACATCGCCGACCGGGCAATACGGAAGCACATCGAGAACGACGAGAACATCGCGGACGCGTGTATGATCGTGATGGAGGTTAAGACTGGGGCGGTCAAGGCTATGGTGAACCTCCACAAGGAGCCGGACGGGAAGTTCGACGAGACGCTGAACATCGCGCTCACCCGGGCGACCGAGCCGGGTTCGGTGTTCAAGACGGTGGGGCTTATGACTATGCTGGAGGACAGGAAGGTGCGGCTCGACACGAGAATCCCGACGAACGGCGGCGTGCTCGCCAACTTTCCGAAAGACGAGCACATAAGGCAGTACGAGGCGAAGAACAAGAGGAAGAGCATCTCCGTCGTGGAGGGTCTGGAGATTTCGGCGAACTATGTATTCGCCTATCTCGCGCTGGAGCACTACAGGAACTGCCCGAAGGAGTTCGTCAGACGCTACTACGACTACGGATTCGGGAAGGACTGGCAGTTCGACATCAAGGGGATGGCGAGGGCGAGCATCCCGAACCCGGACAGCAAGGGATGGACGAACACCGACCTGGGGGCTCTGGCCTACGGATATGCGTCGGAGGTCACTCCGCTCCACACTCTGGCGTTCTACAACGCCATCGCCAACAAGGGGAACCTCGTGAAGCCGCACGTCGTGGAGGCGGTTCTCGAAAACGGGGAAGTCGTCCGAAGCGTGCCGACCGTGTCCCTGAACAAGTCGATATGCAGCAGGGCGACCGCGGACACGCTCACGAGGGCTCTGCGCTGCGTCGTCACGGAAGGGACGGGTAGCCGGCTGAAGAGCGCGAAATGCAGCGTGGCCGGCAAGACGGGCACGGCCAGGATGATGCTGGACGCGGACACGAGGCTGAACAACGCCCATCCTTACGAGAGCAAGGACGGGAGGAGGCGCAACCAGGGCTCGTTCGTCGGATTCTTCCCGGCGGAGGACCCGGTCTATTCCGCCATCGTAGTGGTCTATTCGAAGCTGTCGAAGCAGTCGTACTACGGAGGCACGAGGCCGGCGGAGGCGTTCAAGGAGGTCGTGAACGAGATTTACGCGCTCGACCCGAGATGGCGGCCGGAGATAAGCGGGAGCGAGGCTATGCCGCCGGCGAAGCCGAAGATGGCGGTGGCGGAGAAGGACGGGGCGGCCGGCACGCCGTCGCTCAAGGGGCTGGGGCTGGACGAGGCGCTCTACCTCATCGAGAACAGCGGATACAGGTGCAAGTTCAGCGGCGTCGGGCACGTGGCCTCACAGTCCCCCGCCGCAGGAACGCCGCTCGCGAAGGGAGGAGTCGTCACGATTGTGCTGAAATGATATGAAAACGATATGAGACGGAAGCTCAAGGACATACTGACTGAAGGCTGCGGAGTTGTCGCGGCCGGTTTCGCGCCAGAGAGGCGGGGCGGACAGGCTTCTGCCCGGGGGCTCGGGCGGGAGGACTCCGCTGCGGGCGGGGACGGCGCAGCTCCGGGAGACGGCCGGGAGGCCATCGCCGGAGACTGGGCGGAAACGGAGGTCACGGACATCTGCTGCGACTCCCGCAAGGTCACTCCGGGAAGCCTTTTCATCGCAGTGCGCGGCGCGGCCTGCGACGGGCACGACTTCATCGGCAAGGCTCTGGAACGCGGGGCGGCCGTCATCGTCTATGAAAACGGGGACGCTCTCTCCGACGCGGCCGGGAATGCCTGCGGGGACAATGCCAGGGCGGTCTGCGGGGAAACCTGCGGCGCAGATTCCCAAAATGCCGGAGAAAAAGCCTTCGGGGACAATCCCGGAGAAACCTGCGGCGCAAATTCCGGAGAAAAAACCGTCGGGAACAATTCAGGGGAAACCAGCGGCGCAAATCCCGGGAATGCCTGCGGGGGAAAGCCGGTGTTCGTGCGGGTGCGCTCCTCAAGGCTCGCCCTCGCGCTGATCGCCGCCGCGTTCTACGGCAATCCTTCAAGGAAGCTGAAGCTCGTGGGAGTCACCGGCACGAACGGCAAGACCACCACCGTGACCCTGCTCTACAGGATGTTCACGCAGATGGGCTACAGCTGCGGACTGCTCTCCACCATAGCCAACTATGTGGCCGGGAAGCGCAGCGAGACCGCCAACACCACCCCCGACCCCATCACGATCAACTCCCTGCTGAACGAGATGGTCGAAAGCGGATGCGGATTCTGCTTTATGGAGGTCAGCTCCATCGGCGTGGAGCAGGAACGGGTCGCCGGGCTGGATTTCAGCGTCGGCGTGTTCTCCAACCTCACCCACGACCATCTGGACTACCACAAGACCTTCGCGGAATACCTCCGCTGCAAGAAGCTCTTCTTCGACACCCTGCCGAAAGAGGCGACAGCGGTCATCAACATCGACGACCGCAACGCCGAGGTGATGGTGCAGAACTGCCGGGCGAAAATCGTCCGCTGCTCCTGCCGCTCCCACGCCGACCACAGCTGCAGGATTATGGAGGAGGGCACGGACGGTATGCTGCTCCGGATCGACGGCCGGGAGTGCTGGACTCCGCTCATAGGCCAGCACAACGCCTACAACCTCCTCGCCGTCTATTCGACCGCGCTCGCGCTCGGGGCGGAGCCGGAGGAGGCTCTCGTCGCCCTCAGCACCCTGCGCTCGGCTCCGGGAAGGCTTGAGACGCTGCGCGGCCCGAAGGAGATCACCGTCGTAATCGACTACGCGCACACCCCGGACGCTCTGGAGAACGTGCTCAAGACATTGAAGGACATCGGCTGCGGAAACCGCCTCGTCTGCCTCTTCGGCTGCGGGGGCGACCGCGACAGGACCAAGCGTCCGGAGATGGCGGCCGTGGCGCAGAGATACGCCGACAGGATTTACGTCACCTCCGACAACAGCCGCACGGAGAAGACCTCCGACATCATCGCGGAAATCAAGGCCGGCTTCGACGCCGCCGGACGCGCCAAGTCGCTGTTCATCGAGGACCGCGAACAGGCCATCCGCACGGCGATAATGACTGCGGAGCAGGGCGACATAATCCTGCTCGCCGGCAAGGGCCACGAGACATACCAGATAATAGGCTCGGAGAAGAGGCATTTTGACGAGAAGGAGATCGTCGAAAGCGTCTTCCGGGAAATCGGCGGATGAAGAGGATGAAAAGGAGCCTCGCGGAGCGGGCGGAGCGCCGGCGGCCGCGACAGGTTATTGAAATGGGATTGCAGACAGACAGTAGAACTGACAGAAAGCGACACGAAACAGACAGTAAAACTGACAGAAAGATATGATCTACCATATTTTTGAAGCGTTGAAAGGACTCGACATCCCGGGGGGCGGCCTGATCGGCTACATCTCCTTCCGGGCGATTATGGCCTGTTTCACCTCCCTGCTCGTCGCCGTCATCGCCGGCAAGCATATAATAAGGTGGCTGCAGCGCAAGCAGATCGGCGAGGACATACGCGACCTCGGGCTTGAGGGGCAGATGCAGAAGAAGGGCACCCCGACTATGGGCGGAATCATCATACTCGCCGCCCTCCTCTGCGGTGTCCTGCTGTGGTGCGACCTCGGCAACATATTCATCATCATCCTGTCAGTCAGCGCATTGTGGTGTTCGGCTCTCGGATTCTGGGACGACAGCATCAAGGTCTACAGACATAACAAGGAAGGCCTCAGCGAGAAGAAGAAGCTGATTTTCCAGACCCTGCTCGGACTCGGAGTCGCGCTCGCGGTCTGGCTTATGGGGAGCGAGCTCGGGACGACCACCACGATTCCGTTCGTAAAGAACAACGAGTTCGACTACGCCTGGCTCACCCCGTTCACGGGCGAGTGGGAGTGGTACACGAAATGGGGCATCTATGTGATAATGATCACCCTCGTGGTGGTGGCCTGCTCCAACGGGACCAACCTCAGCGACGGCATCGACGGACTTGCGGGAGGCTCATCCGCAATCGTCGGCGTGGTGCTCGGGATTATGGCCTACCTCGGCGGAAACATCCACAACGCGGCCTACCTCAACATTATGTACATCCCCGGGAGCGGAGAAATCGCCGTGTTTATGTCGGCCTTCGTCGGAGCCCTCATCGGCTTCCTCTGGTACAACTCCTACCCGGCCCAGGTGTTTATGGGCGACACGGGCAGCCTGATGATAGGAGGGGTCATCGGAGTCTGCGCGGTGCTCATCCGCAAGGAGCTGCTGCTTCCGGTGCTCTGCGGAATCTTCTTCGTCGAGAGCCTTTCCGTGCTGATGCAGAGGGGATATTTCAAATATACGAAAAGACGCTGCGGGACGGGCAGGCGAATATTCAAGATGACCCCGCTCCACCACCATTTCCAGAAGGAGGGCATCCCGGCTCTGATTTCGTCTCCGGCGAAGGCCCAGCACGAGGTGAAGATCACTACGAGGTTCTGGATTGTGGGGATTATGCTGGCAGTGTTGACCATAGCGATGCTGAAAATCAGATGATGATGTGCGCAAAAGGGCGAATTGCTGCGTTATGCTCCTCGCCCGAATCCTCACAACCGCCAGGTTGCTGCGGTTATGGATATAGAAATATATAGGTATAGGAATATATAGATATAGAAAAAACATATAGATATAGAAAAATAAACATACTATGTCAAAGATTGTCGTTTTGGGAGGTGGAGAGAGCGGAGTGGGGTCCGCAGTTCTCGCGAAGGTCAAGGGATTCGACGTTTTTCTTTCCGACAAGGGGGAGATCAAGGCGGAATATGCCGAAGTCCTGAAAAAATGGGACATTCCGTTCGAGTCTGGCGGGCACACGGAGGAGAAGATTCTCTGCGCGGACGAGGTCGTCAAGAGCCCGGGGATTCCGAACACGGCCCCGATGGTTCAGAAGCTCATCGCGCAGGGGACGCACATAATCTCGGAAATCGAGTTCGCCGGACGCTACGACAAGGCCCGCAAGATCTGCGTCACCGGAAGCAACGGCAAGACCACCACGACCTCGCTGATATACTATCTTCTGAAGCAGGCCGGGCTGAACGTCGGACTCGGCGGGAACATCGGGAAGAGCTACGCCTACCAGGTGGCGACGGAGAACTTCGACATCTATGTTCTGGAACTCAGCAGCTTCCAGCTCGACAACGTCTATGACTTCAAGGCGGACATCGCCATCATCACGAACATAACCCCGGACCATCTCGACCGCTACGACCACAAGATGGAGAACTACGTCAAGGCGAAGTTCCGCATCACCCGGAATATGAACCCGGAGGACTGCTTCATCTTCTGCTCGGACGACGAGATCACGGTGAACCACCTCAACAAGATTGTGGTGAAGGCCAGGCAGCTGCCGTTCTCGCAGAAGGAGGAGGTGCCGCAGGGGGCGTTCGTCAAGGACGACAAGATCGTCATCCGATACGAGGACAGCGAATGCGACGTCTACATCCGGGAGCTCGCCCTCGGAGGGAGGCACAATGTCTACAACTCTATGGCGGCGGCGATTGCGGCGAAGGTGATGGACATCGACAATGTCACCATACGCGAGGCTCTCTCGTCGTTCCAGCCGGTGGAGCACAGGCTTGAGAAGGTGCTGAGCGTCGGCGGAGTGCTCTACATCAACGACTCCAAGGCGACGAACGTGGATTCGGCCTGGTATGCGCTTGAGTGCCAGAGCCAGCCGGTGGTCTGGATCGTGGGCGGGACCGACAAGGGGAACGACTATTCGAGCCTCGTTCCGCTCGCACGGGAGAAGGTGAAGGCTATGGTCTGTATGGGGCTGGACAACGCCAAGTTCCACGCCTCGTTCGAGGGGGTCGTCCCGGAGATTTATGACGTGACTTCGGCTCACGACGCGGTGCAGGCGGCGAGCCGGCTCGCGAAAAGCGGCGACGTCGTGCTGCTCTCGCCCTGCTGCGCAAGCTTCGACCTGTTCAAGAACTACGAGGACAGGGGCGAGCAGTTCAAGGCAGAAGTCAGGAAACTGTAAGAGGAGGGCACGAGTTTGCCCTTGCGAAACCGTCTGCAATAAGGGCGTAAAAATCCCAAGGCGCAAAAGCGCCGTGCGCAGTTTGCGAAGGGGAGGACGTGCTGATGGGGCAAACGGAGCACCACTTCCCCTGTATAGGGGACGGGAGGGGTTAATATAAGG
>CAVIXF010000107.1:0-7347 GCA_963646585.1 Candidatus Gastranaerophilales bacterium HUM_1
CCGTACATCACGGCGCGAGGGGCGGTGTTGATGGTGGACTGGTAGTCCCACGCCCCGATGTTGGTGTTCCCGAGAGTTCCGAGGTTGGCACGGAGCTTCAGGTCGTCAATCCAACTGACATTGAAGAATTTCTCCCTGCTTATGCGCCATCCGAGCGAAGCGGAGCCGAAGTTCGACCAGCGGGTGTTCTTCGGAAGTCTTGATGAGCCGTCCCTTCGTCCGGTGAGCTGAATGAGGTAGCGGTCATCGAAAGAGTAGTTCACTCTGGCGAAATACGACATCAGGGCGTACTCGATGTAACTTCCCGTACAGGTCTGCGTGCCGGTGGCCGAATTGAACGAGGTGATGTAGGTGTCGCCGATGACAAGCGGGTCGAGCTTGGTCTCGCCCCGGTACTCCTCGTGGAACTTGTCGAAAGACCAGCCAGCCACGGCTCCGATTTCGTGCCGGCCGACGGTCTGCGCATAATTGAGGGTCGGCTCGACAAGTATCCTGTCGTGTTTCGCGGTCGAATAGGAGATGTAGGCGGCGTCATTCCCCTGCCCCATCGTCCAGTTCCCGGTCTTTCGCAGAGTTGAAGTTTCTCCGAGATAGTTCTTGTAGGAGAAATTCACTTTGGCGTTGAGTATGTCCTTGATTATGTCAAACTTGCCGAATATGTCTCCGTAAAGATACTGCGCCGCGTCGTCGCTGTGGAGAATCTCATTCTGGGCCACCGGATTCAGGGCGTAGGTGTTCGCCCGGTCGGGGTCTCCGTAACCGTATCCGCCGCTGTGGGTCTCATCGTAGACCGGAATCGTCGGAGGCATCGCGATGAAATTCGCCCACGGGTTGCCCGTAAGGTTCGATGTCTTCGATTTCGTGAAGAAGAAATTCTCCCCGTACTCGAAGCGCCCCTTCCTCCCGGAGGTGTTGACGCGGAAGCCCACCTGCTCAAAACCTGTGTATTTGAGAGCGCCGCCGTCGTTCTTGTAATTGACGGAAGCGTAATAGTTCACGGACTTGCTTCCGCCGGAAAGAGAGACATTGTAATTCTGAATCAGAGCCGTCCGCAGCATCTCGCTCTGCCAGTCGGTGTCTCCGTCGTAGTGGTTCTGAAGAGCCTTCACGCCGCTCACCCCGGAGAGTATGGCGTTTTCGTACGCCATATCATCGTATTTCTTGTAAGTCGCCGCGTCCATCAGGTCGTAACGCGGAAGCCAATAGATTTGGACTCCGCCGTCGAACTTGACCTTGAGGTCGCCGCTCTTGCCCTTTTTCGTCGTTATGATCACGACTCCGCTGGCGGCGCGGGAGCCGTAGATAGCCGCGGACGACGCATCCTTGAGAACCTGAATCGACTCGATGTCCTCGACATTGAGCCCGAGTTCGCTTCCTCCGTATGAACCGTCAACTATGAAGAGGGGCGAGTTGCCGGTGAATGAACCTATGCCTCGGATTTTTATCGACGCAGCGGAACCCGGCTGTCCGCTCGAAGTGATGTTCACGCCGGAAACGAGTCCCTGCATCGACTGCACCACTCCGCCGGCCGTGCGGTCTTGGAGTGACTGCTCGCGAACCGTGGAGACCGATCCGAGAAGGTCTTTCTTTTTGACTGTGCCGTATCCGATTACAACCGATTCATCAAGGAGCTTTCTGTCCTCCTTGAGAACGACGTCCATCTCCCCGGATGCGGCGAGTTCGACTGTCGTGAACCCTATGCTGCTGAATGTCAGTACCCCCCCCCGAGGAACTTCCATCGAGAAGTCGCCGTTCGCGTCCGTCATCACTCCGACCGTCTTCCCGTCAATCTGCGTGACGACCGAGACGCCGGCAAGCGGCTCGCCGGACTCATCCCGGACACAGCCACGAGTCTGACTCTGCGCGAACAGAGAAACAGATGTGAGCGCAACTGCAAATGCTGCCGCAATTACTCGTTTCATCATATTTTTAACATTTTATTGATTTCAGTCATTCCGCGATTTCGCTGCGGAACGGAATCGAAGGCTGCGCTCCCATTCGGGTCACGGCGATTGCGGAGGCTTTCGCCGCGAACGTGCAGGCTTCCGGCAGACTGCGGCCTTCAGAAAGCGCCACGCAGAGGGCCCCGTTGAAGGTGTCGCCGGCCGCCGTGGTATCGACAGCCTTGACCGGATTCGCCGGAATTATGCCTCTGAAGTCATCAGAGAGGACATACGCGCCCTTTGAGCCGAGGGTTATAATGACGTTCTTCACCCCTTTCGCCTTCAGAGCTTCGGCGGCCATCTCCGCTTCAGCCTCGTTCGTCACGGGAAGTCCCGTGAGGAGCTGGGCCTCGGTGCGGTTCGGGGTTATGAGCCAGAGCTTTGAAAGGAGTCCGTCTGAAAGTGCCGCAGCAGGTGCGGGGTTGAGAACGATTCTCGTGCCTGCCGCGAATGCCTTGCCGGCGGCATATTCGACGGTCTCCATCGGAGTTTCAAGCTGCATCAGGACGAAGTCAGCCGCCGCAATCTCCTTCTCCGCAGCGTCGATTTCAGCCTTCCCGAGTTCGGAATTCGCGCCCGGAGCGACGACTATCACGTTTTCAGCCTCCTCGTCCACGAAGATTGAGGCGACGCCGGACGGAATGCCTTTCCTGACGGAGACGAACGAGGTGTTCATCCCCTCGCGGTTATATCCGTCAAGCGAATCCCTCCCGAAAAGGTCGTCCCCCACGCAGGCTACAAAGGTGACGTCGCCGCCGAGTCTCCGCGCGGCCACGGCCTGATTGGCCCCCTTTCCTCCGGCCGCCATAATGAAGCGGCCGCCGAGAATTGTTTCTCCGGGTTCCGGTATGCGTGAGGTGCTTATTACAAGGTCGGTGTTGGAACTTCCTATGACGACTATCTTTCCCATTAGTGTTATTATTATACGGTCGGTCTCATCCCGCTCGCACCGCAAGATGGCGCAAACGATTGTGCAAATATATTCACAAAATATCGCGAAATGCAATAGAAATATCAGGATTTCGTGACCTGCGCCGGACATTTTTGCACAAAACCATTGAATTTTTGCGCAAACGGGCTATCTTCGCAGAATGAAATCCACACTTGAAACCATCGCGGAGCGCACGGGATTCTCGACATCCACCGTGTCAAGGGTATTGAGCGGCAAGTCAAAGGCCGGCAGAATCTCCGAAAAGACCGCCGGAATAATCAGGAAGGCGGCGGACGAAATCGGATACACCCCGAACATACTTGCGCAAAATCTGCGCAAGGGAAGGACGTTCACCATAGGGCTTGTCGTGCCGGACATCTCCAACCCGTATTTCGCGGAAATCACGAGCGTCATAGTCGCCGAGGCGAAAAGAAACGGCTACACGACGATCGTCACCGACACGATGGAAAACGAGGCGGCGCAGAAAGACTCGGTCTGCGCCCTCGTATCGAGGAAGGTTGACGGTATGATCATAGTCCCCTGCGGCTCAGACCCGAAGTTTCTTGAGGAGATAAACGCGCAGACGTCGCCGGTCATACTCGTGGACCGCTATTTCGAGAACTCCCGTCTGCCATACGTGGCGACGAACAACTGGCAGGGAGGCTTCGACGGGACGAACATCCTGCTGCTCAACGCCCATAGGAAAATCGCCTGCATACAGGGCAACCTCGACTCCACTCCGAACCGCCGTCGCATCGAAGGCTACAGGGCCGCCCTCCGGAAGGCCGGACTCGAGGACGAGGCGCGGATTGTCGGGAACGACTTCACCGTCCAGAACGGCTACATCGAGACGAAGCTGCTCATCGGCTTCCCGGAAAGACCCACGGCGATCTTCGCGCTGAGCAACACCATCGGGCTCGGGGCGATACGGGCCATACGCGAGGCGGGGCTGCGCATCCCGGAGGACATCTCCATAGTCTCTTTCGACGACAACATCTACCTCGACTACCTCGTCCCGGCGGTGACACGAATCGGGCAGAGAGTCGATGAGATGGGGAAGATGGCGGTCAAACTGCTCATCGAGAACATCAACGGACGGCGTGCGCTCTCCTCCCAAATCGAACTCTCCACGGAGACCATCCTTCGCGATTCCGTCGCCGCCCCTCGCGGCTGAGCCACAGCAGACGGGGAGGCCGCAGGCGCCCAGCCGGAAGCACACCCTCCGGCAGGAGACACAGACTACAGTCAAAAGACAGAAAAAGGGCTGACCGAAATTCCTTTCAGTCAGCCCCTAAAAAATTACATTTCAAGCGATCTTTTTCAGATACGCGCAGCGGCATCCTTGTAGTACTTCTGATTCACAAATACATCCTGCCTGTAAGGATTGATGTGACGCTTCTTGGCCTGGCAGATGATGTACCCGAGAGCGATGATGTTCACGATCAGAGCAAGCGCGCTGACAACCGTCATCGCGGTAGGGTCGGCGTTCGCGCTTCCGCCCTCGACGATGCCGTTGAGCGTGCCGTCAGCATAGAGAGACGGAAGGGTCGCCCACTTGCTCGCCGGAGTTCCGTCCGGGAACGTCACCTGGAAGAGCGGGAACACCTGCGCGAACATACACCAGATAGCCAGAGTGTTGGCTCGGTTCATAATCCAGCCTCCCCTGTTCCAGCAGAGGGCCGCGATGGTCGGGGCGAGCAGAAGAGCCACGCCGCAGTACCACGAGTGCGTAGGCAGGCAGTTGTAGGTGTAGGCGAAGTTCCAGATGTCATAGACGACGATATATACCCAGGTCATATCCGGCCAGAGCATATCCTTCCTGTCCTTTGACGCATAGACGCTCCACCACGCGGTCATACAGAAGATGTTCAGCAGACCGGCGATTCCGTTCATCACATTGTGCCAGCCTCCGTAGAGCCAAACCTGCTCCGGGGAGAGATACCAATGCTCCCAGCCCTTGATGGCGGTCTCGAAGTCGGAGGCCACGGCGATGAGGATGTTGATTGCGACGATGATGAACGGGAACGGCTTGAACCAGTGCTGTTTGCCTATGCCCCATTCATATTTGATCATCATAAAGCCGATGCACCCGGTGAGGGCGGCATAGAGCTTCGCATAGTGGAACCAGCCGTTCATATATACATAGGTCTGGTTCTTGAGAGCCCACTCGGCGCCGGTCGCCGCACCGAGCTGGATGGCGACGAAATAGGCCGTCAGCGCCAGAGGAATGGCGAAGAACATAACCGCGCCTCCGAACTTGGTCCGGCGTGCGAATTCATTGAGAAGTATGAGTCCGATGAGGACTCCGATCATAGCGGCCCACTGATAGACCGCCAGGTCTCCGTAAACGTGAAACAACATAATGATAAGTATTGGTTAATAAGAGAAACCCTCAAAGAATAATTGAAAAATCTGATTCAGTTTATTTCTTTTCGTGTTTCATATATATGTGGGTGCGATTATTATTCATATACATATATACGGCATACCGTTTCTACAGGAATATGAAGTAAAGCAGGACATAGATCGGGAGCAGGATCACGAGCGAGAACTTCACCATATATCCGAAGAATGACGGCATCTTCACGCCCTGGCTCTCGGCGATGGACTTCACCATAAAGTTCGGGCCGTTGCCGATGTAGGTGAGCGAGCCGAAGAAGACCGCTCCGATTGAAATCGCCTTCAGCAGCAGCTCCGGAATGCCGGCGACATAGTTGACGCCGTTGAAAATCCCGTTGACTACGCCCGCCTGCGCGGCCGCGAGCGAATCCGGAAGGCCGCTGGCGAGGCTGAAGAACGCGACAGCCGTCGGAGTGTTGTCAAGGAAGGAGCTGAGCGCGCCGGTCGCGAAATAGAACTGCCAGATTTCGGTGAATCCGAGCGTGGCGGCGTTGTCCTGCATATAAATCAGAGCAGGGGTCATAGTGACGAAGATTCCGAGGAACAGCCACGCGACTTCGAGAATCGACCCCCAGGAGAATTTGTTGAGCCCGTAGCGGACGTCGTGGCTGGTCGTGTAGAGGGACAGCCCCATCAGTGCGAGCAGCACGAATTCGCGGAGGAACTTGACCCAGAAATGAGCGTTCTCCGCGCCCATCTGCGGGATGAAGCTCGGGTTGATGAAGGCCACGGCGAGGATGACGCCGCCGAGGAACCAGAAGTTCCTCTTGCCCTGAATGTGGACCGGCTCCTTGGTGGCCGGTTTGTCGAACACTTCAGGATTCTCCTTCCCGGCATAGTGGAACTTGTCGATGAGATAGTAGATCAGCAGCATCAGACCGCCCGCGAAAAGCCACTCCGGCAGCATATTGAGGAACCAGGTGAAGGACGCGCCGCGCAGGTAGAGCATAAACAGAGGCGGGTCTCCGAGCGGCGAAAGCAGACCTCCGCAGTTGGCGATGAGCGCGATGAAGAACAGCATCGTGTGCACGCGGTACTTGCGGTTACGGTTGATGTCGAGTATCGGCCGGATGAGCAGCATCGCCGCGCCGGTCGTCCCCATAAACGAGGCCGAAACGAACCCCAGCGCGAGGAACGCCGTGTTGATTTCCGGAGTCGGGCGTATGCTTCCGGAAAGATGTATCCCCCCGGTGACGACGTAGAGCGTCAGCAGAAGGATCACGAACGGAAGATAGTCGAAGAGAATCTGGTGCTCAAGCGTTCCGGCGAGTCCGTGCATCACGAGGAACACTGCCACCGGCGCGCCCAGGGTGAGCGAGACGAAAAGTTTGTGGGAGTTCTTGTCCCACCATTTCTGCGCGAACAGAGGCCCCACCGCAATCATTATCAGCATAAGGGCGAAGGGAATCATAGCCCACGCCGGCATCTGATAGGCGGCAGCTGTCGCAACTGTCTGATTAACTGCCAAATGTACCATAAGACCTTATTAATGACTTTTATAAAACGGTCAAATCCGGAACGGACGGCTTACAACCCGCCGCCATTCACGGCTGCGAAGTTACAGTTTTTTATTTATTGTCCGTCACCGCATTCGTCTCTTTTGCGAACTAATGCACATTTTTTTCGCAATATTGAAAAACCGTTCCCGGTTACTGACTATCTTTGCAGGTCGGGCGGTATAAAGATGATTGAGCAAAGTCAGGATATATGAAAACGAAAGCGAACAAGGTGACAGCCATAATCGCCGCGGCGGCGTTCTTCTGCGCGGCAGGCTGCGGAGACGGGGAATGTATCACGGACGAGGAGTGGAGACTCATCGCCTCCGGTCTGGCGTCCGCCCCGATGAGGGTGCTCACGGTCGACAACAGGGAGGACTCGCTCGTGCTCCGCACCCCCTGCACGAACTTCAACACTGAAGAACTCGAGAAGATGTTCTCGGACAAAATGCATCGCTCCCTGATAATGAAGCTCGCGGAGAGGATGGTCGTCACGGTCACCGACCCGAGTCAGGACGGGGTCGGCATCGCCGGGCCGCAGGTGGGCATATCACGGCGCATAGTGGCGGTGCAGAGG